>NZ_SPHM01000004.1:0-149324 GCF_005844125.1 Pseudoflavonifractor sp. BSD2780061688st1 E11 | reverse complement strand
GTGGTATTCTATAATGGACAAAGCGAAGAATCGGAATACCGGGAATTAAACCTTTCAGATTCCTTTATGAAATCTGCGTTTACGGAACAGGCGGCACTGGAATGCCGGGCACTGATGCTCAACATCAATCTTGGGCATAATCAGGAACTTCTCGAAAGCTGTAAGGTTCTATGGGAATACTCCTACTTTATAAACGAAGTAAGAGAAAACCAGAAACAGGGGCTTGCCATAGAAACAGCGGTCCGGGAAGCGCAGAAAAGCTGTATTGAAAAGGATATCCTGAAAGAATTCCTGGAACAAAACAGCGCGGAGGTGAGCGATGTGATCCTGGAAGAATTTGATCAGGAAAAATATGAGGAAGATCTTCGGCGGGAAAGCTGGGAAGATGGCAAAATCGCCGGCATGGAAGAGGGTAAAGCCTTGGAAAAGAAAGAACTGCTGGTCAATCTGTACCGTAAACATTTGCTGACTTTGGAACAGGCCGCAGAGGAGTATGGGACAACAGCAGAGGAGTTCCGAAAATTTTTATTGTAATGTAGAGACGATTTGGCATATTTCAAAAACCGGAAGAAATTCACAAGATGAGCGTGCATTTCTCCCGGTTTTTCATTCTCTTCTTTATGCTTTCAGTCTTGCCGAAAAGTCTGCCATTGCCTCGGAAATTTTGATCTGCTGCGGGCAGACTGCTTCGCAGCTTCTGCATCCGATGCAGGCGCCCGGCTGTTTGTCTTCCGGAACGGCACTCAGTGCCATCGGCGCAATGAAGCCGCCTCCTGTAAAGCTGTGTTCATTGTACAGGCTTAACAGGTTCGGGATATCAAGACCTTGTGGACAGTGGCTGACACAATAATGGCATGCGGTACACGGAAGTGTGCCGTCCAGCATTCCGTTTGCCACACACAACAGCTTATCCATCTCTTCGTTGGAGAGGGGTTTTTCTGTCTCAAAGGTGCTGATATTATCCTGAAGCTGTTCCATGTTGGACATACCGGACAGGGTTACTGTCACTTCCGGAATAGACTGGAGGAAACGGAAAGCCCATGCCGGGATTCCTTCATCCGGCCGCATGGATTTTAATATTTCTTCTTCCCTGTCTTTCAGTTTGGCAAGTTTTCCTCCTCTGAGTGGCTCCATAACCCAAACCGGAAGATTGTATTCTTTCAGCAGTTCTACTTTCGCCTTGGCGTCCTGGAATGACCAGTCAAGATAGTTGAGCTGGATCTGGCTGAACTCCATGCACTCTCCATATGCTTCCAGAAATCTCTTCATGACATCATAGCTTCCATGTGCAGAGAATCCCAAATGACGGATCCGTCCGTTTTCTTTCTGTTTCATCAGATATTCGTAGATTCCATTAGAACGATCCAGATAGGCATCGATATTCATCTCGCACACATTGTGGAACAAATAAAAATCAAAATACTCTACCTGACATTTTTCCAGCTGCTTTTCAAAAATCTCTTCTACTTTGTCCATGTTGGAAAGATCGTAACCTGGGAACTTCGTAGCAAGATAAAAGCTTTCCCTTGGATATTTGCTTAACATCTTTCCTATGACCAGTTCAGAGTTTCCATTATGATATCCCCATGCAGTATCAAAATAGTTGACACCATGCTCCATCGCATAAGCCACCATTTCCTCTGTTGCCTTCTCATCGATTCTGGCATCGTCTCCATCGATTACCGGAAGACGCATTGTACCAAGTCCAAGGGCAGACAGTTTCAGGCCCTGAAAATCTTTGTAAATCATTTTGTTACCTTCTTTCTTCCTATTATAAACAATCCATCGGCTGCCAGGTCCGTGGTTAGTCGGACTCTTTAATTCTATTATAAAATCTTTAAAATAAAACCGCAAATTGATTTCAGTTATAGAATTGTATAACAAAAAGGAATCCTGCTTTTGCAGGATTCCCCTTTATCTACGCAAATCTGATTAAGCTAATTTAGCCGGATTTACTTTTACGCCAGGTCCCATTGTAGATGTGATTGTTACACTCTTCAGGTACTGACCTTTTACAGCTGCCGGTCTTGCTTTGTTGATTGCATCAATAAGCGTCTGGAAGTTGTCCGCTAACTGTTCTTCTGTGAAGGAAGCTTTTCCAACCGGTACATGGATAATGTTTGTCTTGTCCAATCTGTATTCAATCTTACCAGCTTTAATGTCCTGGATGGCTTTTGTAACGTCCATTGTTACTGTACCAGCCTTCGGGTTCGGCATTAATCCTTTTGGTCCGAGTACACGTCCCAGACGTCCGACTACACCCATCATATCCGGTGTAGCTACAACTACGTCGTAGTCAAACCAGTTTTCGTTCTGGATTCTCGGGATCAGATCTTCTGCTCCAACGTAATCTGCTCCGGCAGCTTTTGCTTCTTCAGCTTTAGCGTCTTTTGCAAATACAAGGATACGAACCTTTTTACCTGTTCCGTGCGGAAGTACTACCGCACCACGGATCTGCTGATCTGCGTGACGTCCGTCACAGCCTGTTCTGATATGAACTTCGATTGTCTCGTCAAATTTAGCTGTTGCAGCTTTTTTAACTAATGCGATTGCTTCATCTCTGTCGTAAAGATTTCCTCTTTCAATCAGTTTAGAAGCTTCGATATATTTCTTTCCTCTTTTCATCTTATAACCTCCTAGTGGTAATATCGGGAGCGAGCCCTCCCACATTTCTAACGTTTACAATTAGTCAACTACTGTAACACCCATGCTTCTGCATGTACCAGCGATCATGCTCATAGCAGCTTCTACGCTTGCAGCGTTTAAGTCTGGCATTTTGAGTTCAGCGATTTCCTGAACCTGAGCTTTTGTGATCGTAGCTACTTTTGTTTTGTTCGGAACACCAGATCCGGATTTGATGTTGCAGGCTTTTTTGATCAGAACTGCTGCCGGCGGTGTCTTTGTGATGAAGCTGAAGCTTCTGTCATTGTAAACTGTGATAACTACAGGGATGATCAGATCTCCCTGATCAGCTGTTCTTGCGTTGAACTGCTTTGTAAATTCTACGATGTTAACTCCGTGCTGACCAAGAGCAGGACCAACCGGAGGAGCCGGTGTTGCCTTTCCAGCAGGAATCTGTAATTTGATATAACCTTCTACTTTTTTAGCCATTATATTGTACCTCCTTGTGGTATTTGCGGGGATTTCCCTCCCACTTCATTTACGTTACATTTTCTTGACATCTGAAAAACCGATCTCAACCGGTGTTTCACGGCCAAATAACTCAACATTGATTGTAACACTCTGCTTTGGCGTATTGATCGCCTGAATGACTCCAACAGTGTCAGCCCATGCGCCTGATACGACGCTGACTGTATCGCCTACCTCAAAGTCCACAACAATATCTTCTTTCTTGATTCCAAGCGGCGCCATTTCCTCATCTGTGAGCGGTACCGGCTTGGATCCCGGTCCTACGAACCCGGTTACGCCCCGTGTATTACGTACAACATACCAGGTGTCGTCATTCATAATCATATGAATCAGTACATAGCCCGGAAACAGCTTTCTCTGGGCAGCTTTCTGAACTCCGTTTTTGAGCTCCACTACGTCCTGCATCGGAACCCTGACTTCCAGAATCTGGTCTTCCAGGTGTCTGTTTTCGATTGTCTTATCAATGTTGGCTTTTACCTTATTTTCATACCCTGAATAAGTATGAACTACATACCATTTTGCCGTTGACATATTAATCACCTTTCTTACTGTCAGGTCATCAGTTTCTTAGCGAACCAAGAAATCGATTCCGAATGTTAGAAGCGCATCGACTACCGAGATAATCGCTCCCAAGATTACAGTAACAGAGACAACTGCCACCGTTTGTTTTGCAAGAGTCTTCTTGTCTGGCCAGATAATTTTCTTAAACTCTGCTTTCAAGCCTTTGATTTTGGAAGGCTTCTTTGCTTTCGTTTTAGAATCGCCCATAACATCCGCTCCTTCTCAAACGACTATTTCGTTTCTTTGTGTACTGTGTGAGTTCTGCAGAATCTGCAGTATTTCTTTGTTTCCATGCGCTCCGGATGAGTTTTCTTATCCTTTGTCATGTTGTAATTACGCTGCTTACATTCTGTACATTCTAATGTAATTCTTGTACGCACAACTTCCACCTCGCTTTTTTTTACTTCTTTTTTACTGGTTACGCGGCAGTTTGCGAAGCTGCCTGATTTTAGGCATAAAAAAAAGACCTATACTTCCATTCGCCATATCAGAATATCACATGGCCAAGTGTGAAGTCAAGTCTTTTCCTTATTTATTTACAGTTTCCTCACAATTTCTGTCTGTTTTCCTAACTTACATGTTTTTTACTTTTTTCATTTCCATAACCATCAGAAGTCTCTCGCATTCTGCACCGTCTTTATCGTCAATTCCAATCATATCATTCAGCTGGACAATTCTCGGCATCAGCGTATTTCGATGAATTCTGAGTTTTGCTGCCGTCTGGGCGGCATTTCTTTTCATCTTCAGGTACCAGTACAGTGTTTCATACAGATCTTTCCCTTTTTCTTTGTCCTCCTTTTCCACACACTCCAGCTCATCTACGTACAGATTTTCTTTTTCGATTCTTTTTCCAATGTAAGTAACTGCCAGATCGTGATAATAGTCCTCCACGAGACAGACTTTCCTGCGTTCTTTTTTACTTTTTATAATAGAAAATACGTACCTTTGTAGTTCCCTGTTCTTTTCTTTGCTCTCAAAGGTCTGAAATCCGTTTCCTATTAGGATTTTACCATCCCTTTCTTTCATCAGTTCTTTTACTTTCGCAGTCATTCTGTCCCTATCTTCTTTTCCGTCAGTTCCGGAAATAAACAGTTCCTTTTTGCCTTCCCTCTGCACTTTCAAAAAAAGGTCCTGTTCTTCATTCAGCATCCTGAAAATCTGATCCGCATTTTCCTCCATATCCGTGAGAATCCAGATAAAGTCAGGGCGTTCTTCTTCGTTTCTGTCTCTTTCACAGTCCACACGATAGCTTTGTATGATAACATCCAGCAGTTCTTCTACTTTTTCTTTATCCGTTTCCGAAGTCAGATATCCTGTTATTTTTCCTCCTTCCGGCAGCTCTCTTATGCAGCTTTTCAAATCTGCCGGTTTTTCACCTATACAAAATACTTCCTGATTACCAGGATCCGACACACATAGCGCAACCCCGGTATATCTCCATATTTCTTCCAGAATTTCCCTGCGAGACTTTCTTTTTACAATTCCTTCCAGTATGATTTTATAGCAGTAATTAATATCAAAATTTGCTTTCATTTCGGTGGTCTCTCTGCGCTCCGGCTGAATCATTTCAAGGAAAGCCGCCATTCTGGTAGAGATCTGCGCTGTATCCGCCTGAGAGTAATCGGTCTCCACAGCCAGATACGGTAGATGTTTCTCCTCGTTTACAAATTTTCGAATATAAAATGATTCTACTCCTGTCGAATGGCATCCGGTCAGAATCATTTCAACTACTCCGTCTACATGATACTCATCAATAATTTTTCCAATCAAATCGATACGATGATCATTTGGTGTCATGATGGAGCACCCGGTGGAAAGATATTTCCGGGCAATTGCTTCATAAATATCCTCCGCATTCTCATCGACCATGGTCCCCAGTGTCCTGACTCCGCTGCAGTTTTCTATCGCAACTACTACACCGCCATTTTCCTCTATTTCGCGGATAACTTTCATACTGTCTCCCCCGATCGGACAGCCGGTCACAAGAATCCTCGGTCGTTTTTCCAGATGCTTACCCTGTTTATATTCCTCCAAAATCTTATCGTGCACTCCATTTACCACCTCGGGAGTAGAAGAAAAATCAAATCGGTATTTACTGCCCTGTACCATTTTCTGAATATCCTCTCCTGTAACCGGAGCAGGATCCAGTTTCATCACATCACAAAGATTTTTGAGAGCAGTACGGATGCGATTATTCAGATGAACAGCATCCCTGAGCATTTGCTCCGTTATCACGACATGAAAGAACTCTTCAAAATACTCTTTTGTCCGGACGACCTCTTCTCTCCAGAATTTCACTCCCCGCTCAGACTGGCTGTTTGGCAGCTCCATTACATAGACAGGTTTGAATTCAGACATCATTTCAAACATTTTTTTCTTTCCATCACACGTTGTCTCGCCGATTACAAGATCCGCGAAATGAAAAAAGGGACATTTATCTTCCACCGCAAATCCATAACTGGATTTGACGAGAGGACAGATACTTTTAGGCAGATCTCTCTCTGCTGCCGCTACTGTCTCGTTAGCATAGGAGCACAGTCCTACCGGAATCGCTCCTACTGCCATCGCAAGTTCTGTCGGAAAATATGCGCAATACATTCCTACTACTGGGATATTTTTATCTTTATATTCTTTGATTTCCAGAAACGCCTTTCGTCTCTGTTCTCCAAATTCTTCAAATATTTCCGGTAAATTCTGAATTACTTTCATCGTTCTTTTCTTTCTCCTGTTTTACGCCTTACCATATCATGCATCATGATGAACGCTAATAAATCCCATGAATTTTCGGTGTCATTCAAATCCACTTCCAGACATTTTTCAATCTGTTTCAATCTGTATACAAGTGTGTTTCTGTGAATATGAAGTTTTTTGGCTGCCAGTGTAATATTATTTTCACATATCAGATATACTTTTAGCGTATGATAAAGTCCCGTATGTTTTTCTTCATCTTCTTCCAGCAGCCGCTGAATGGAGTAGTCCATCAGTCCGGCCTCCTCAATTAAAGGAGTCGCATAACTGTATATTCCCGGAATAAACCATTCCTTTTCCTGTCTGATTCCCTGTTCTCCCGGTACAGACTTGCCGGATCGTATGATACGTGCCAGAAGATGCTGTTTTGCTCTGCAGAGATGCCAGTCCGAAAAAAGCTCGCTCACACAGCCGGTAAGCTGACATTCATCCATTCTTTTCCGGATTCTCCCTGCACTCCTGTCCGTCAGTTTACAGAACAATACCCGGACTTCCCATTCATTCTCATATACATATGCGGAACTTCCATTGTCTCTTAAAAATCCGGAAAGACCGGCAGCAGTATTCCCGCTTTTTAAAAACAGGACCGCCATATACTTTCCGCCTTGCAATTCTTTTACCTGCCCGGTATCGATATCGTCTTCCATCATTGCCCATGCAATAATATGTCTTCGAAGAGACTGATTATACAGATACCTTTTCTGTTCCTGCGCAAAAAAACGTTCTACGATTTTTGCTAAAAACCGCCCCAGTTTCTCAAAAAACTCTCCGTCTTTCATATCCTCGCATATGAGCAGCACATATCCTGATACTTTCTTTTTATCATAAATCGGTTCTGTATAAAGAGTGCTTTTTCCGACCTTCTTTTTTACAAAAAACAGTTCGTATCCGTTCCATGACAAATGTCCTTTCCGAAAAAAGGAAAATGAGTTCTTATCCCCTCCAAATCCGGCACTTGCCATCAACCGTCCGCTCCCTGAAATAAATACGACTCCTTGTTTCGTATATCTGTAAATCCGTTCTGCTATATTATTCAGGGACAGATTTTCAGCCATTGCTTCAAAAATAATCTTATAACAGTCATTAATGTCATACATGTTTCTCACTCCATTTGCGGAATATTATGTAATGTACTGCCCCGGAATGTCAAATTGAATTTTTCCACGAAATCCATAGAGCGCTTCTATCAGCCTTTAAATCCATGTATTTTTCATGCATCAGATAAGATTTAAAACCAGTGCATCCACACCTTTTTCTACATTTTCCATGGAAGTCGCAAGATTCATCCGGATATATGTTCCGAACCGTTCTCCGCCAAACCAGTCTCCATAATCTACAGCTATGCGACATTTCCCTTGAATCAGCTCTTTCATATTCTCTCTGCTGACATAAGCCCCAAGATCAATCCAGCACAAATAGGTTCCTTCCAGCGGTGTCACAACCGCATCCGGAAGTTTCCGGGCAAGCTCATTTTTTACATACTGATAGTTATCCCATATTTTTTTGAGAACATCTTCGAGCCATGTTTCCCCGCCTTCATACGCTGCCTGTGCCGCAATATAGCCGAAGGCATTCCCGGAAATGACACGGTTTGCCGTCGTGTACTGATCCCACAGATTTCGGAGCTTTTCATCCGGAATAATTACAAGCGAATTCTGTCCGGCTGCCAGATTGAATGTTTTTGATGGGGCAGCCAGCATAATCATATGATCCTGATACCCTTCAACAGACAGAGACGGAATATGTCTGCTGCCATCAAAAATCAAGTCCTGATGAATTTCATCCGAGATAATATAGACCCCGTACTTTTTGCATATCTTAAACAGCCTTGCCAGTTCTTCTTTCTTCCACACACGCCCGGCAGGATTGTGCGGCGAACAAAGGATAAATAGCTTTACCTTGTTATCTACAATTTTATTCTCAAAATCCTCGTAATTAATCGTGTATTTCCCTTGATTAGTGATCAGATCCGAGCAGATCAGTGTCCTGTTGTTATTTTTCACTGCATTTAAAAACGGGTAATATACCGGCGTATGAACAATCACGGCTTCCCCCGGCCGAGTTAGTATCTGAACAAGCCAATGGAAACCGGCAACCACACCCGGAGAAAACCTGATCCATTCTTTGTCTACTCTGAAATGGTGCCGTTTTTCTTCCCAGTCTATGAAAGCCTGATAATAGGAATCCGGAATTTTATAGTATCCGTATACCCCCTGATCTACATACTTCCGCAGCGCATTTATCACACACTGAGGGACCTGAAAATCCATATCCGCCACCCACATGGCGTGAAGTCCTTCCTCTCCGAACATATTGCTTTGTCCATCCCATTTATTACAATTCGTATTTCTTCTGTCTACATATTTTATTTCTTCCACTCTTCTGTACCTGTACCCTTCTCTTGTTTTTGTAAAATGCCCATGCACCCATAGTAGCCAAGTGCCGCAAATACTCCTGCTGCTCCTTTTAAAACGTGATCATCAAACCGATACTCCGCGCTGTGAAGTCCCGGAATCTGTTCTTTTTCTTTGGGCCGAATTCCGATAAAAAGGTAGACAGCCGGAACGCGGCTGCTGAATTCAGAAAAATTTTCTCCTCCCAGATGGTCATGCTCAATAAAATACACTTTATCTTCTCCAAGAATTCCTTTTGCTGTTTTCTCAGTTCCTTCCATCAGATCTACCGCATTGTGCACAGCTCCTCCATGTATCCGGATATCCGCCTTATATTCTGCACCTGCCACATGGCAGACTGCCCTGACTTCTTTTTCCAGTTCTTTCCCCATTCTCTTTAATACATCCATATTCGCCGCACGCATTGTGCCACCAAATTCACATGTCTCCGGAATCACATTGTGGATTTTCACATCTCCAGCCTGCATATAGGTTACAGAAAAGACCTTTGCTTCTGTTCCGGATATTTTTTTTGTCAGAACAGACGGCATATGCTGGTAAATCTCAATGGCAGCGGCAATCGGATCTATTGTCTCTTCCGGCCAGGAAGCATGCCCCTTTTTCCCCATGATTTTTATAGAAAATCCTCCCACACATCCGAATGCGTATCTTCTCGCGATTCCTATTTTCCCGCTTTCCACAGACGGCCATCCATGCGCCGCAAATGCCATGTCTACTTTTGGGTTTTCCAGCACCTGATCTTTTTCAATCAATGCTGTTGCTCCCTTTCCGACCTCTTCCCCGGGCTGAAACACAAACTTAACACATCCGCCCCAGTTGTCCCGGATGTCTGAGAGAATTCTGGCAGCTCCAATGAGCCAGGCCGCATGGCCGTCATGACCGCATGCGTGCATACATCCCGGATGTTCTGAACGATATGGAAGTCCTTCCGGCTCCTCTACCGGCAGTGCATCGATATCAGCTCTCAAAAGTACGGTTTTCCCATCGGGAAGTTTACCACGCATAATTCCAATCAGTCCGTATCCTTCCGCCGCATGTTCGATTACTTCCACCCCCGGAATCTTCTGAAGTTCTCTTCGGATAATTTCATACGTCTTCGGAAGATACACTCCTGTTTCCGGCACCTTATGCAGCTCTCTCCGGATCCGTATGAGTGTCTGTTCCTCCTTCTCCGCCAGATATTTGATCCTTTCTTCCATGTCAGGACTTTTTTCAAATAATTTTTCTTCCACTGTCCGTCCTCCTCTTTTAGAAAAAGACCTGCACCAGATCCGTGCAGGCCATCTCTCTATCTACTTTCGATTTACAAAATTCAGGAACTGCCGAATCCTCGGATTTTCCGGGTGATCAATAATTTCCTCCGGTGTTCCATCCGCAGCAATCTGCCCTCCATCCATAAAGAGGACGCGGGTAGCTACTTCTCTGGCAAACCCTACCTCATGTGTCACCAGAATCATAGTCGTGCCTTCTTCCGCAAGTTTTTTAATCGTATTTAGTACCTCACCTACCAGTTCCGGATCCAGTGCAGAAGTCGGCTCATCAAACAGAAGAACATTCGGATTAACCGCCAGTGCTCTTGCAATTCCTACCCTCTGCTGCTGACCGCCGGAGAGTTTTGAAGGATAGAAATCCTTCCTTTCCAGCATTCCTACTTTTCCTAATAATTCCAGGGCAATTTTTTCCGCTTCGGCCTTTGGTTTCTTCTGAACCTGTGTCAATGCTTCCATTACATTTTCCAGAGCTGTCTTATTTTTGAAAAGATTGTAGCTCTGAAATACCATAGAAGAATGTTTGCGAAGTTCCAAAATCTCCTTCTTCGTGTGATGCGCGGCATCTACTGTAACATCACTGATGGAAATAACTCCTGATGTCGGTTCAGTCAAATAATTCAGGCACCGAAGCAGTGTGGATTTTCCGGTTCCGGACGGTCCAAGGATTGCAATCACTTCATTTTTATTGATTGTCAGGTTGATATCCTTCAGTACTTTTGTATCACTGTCAAATTCTTTATAAAGGTGTTCAATTTTTACAAGTTGTTTTTCTTTCTCCATCATATTACTCTTCCTGAATCAACTGTGTCATGTCTGCATACATCCATTTTTCTGTGATCTCCGCAATGGTTCCGTCATCCAGCATTTCCTGAATCAGACCGTTTAATTCATCACAGAGTTCCTTTCCTTCATCTGTTTTCGGAAGGAAATAGGCAACATTATTCGCCAAAAGCTTTTCATCAAAGAAACGGAAATCAGCCTCTTCGTTATTATGCATAAACTGGTTTACGTTTGTAGTCGTATTCGCATAAGCATCGATTCTGTCAAGCATCAGATCGTTCATTCCTACTGCGCTGTCTTCATAAAGAGTGACTGTAAATCCATACTGCTCTGCGAGGCCCTGAATAATGTTCTGTGCCGCCTGTCCATTAGTACATCCTACAGTCAGACCTTTCAAGTCCTCAACTGTCTGAAGATCTTCGTTCTCATTATTTACGATAATACACTGTGCATCACCATAATATGGGATTGTCGCATTATATTTCTCCATTCTTTCGTCTGTCACAGCTGTACAGTTTGCAACAACGTCTGCACGTTCTGTATCCAGTTCTCCCCACATTGCGTCGAATGCAGCCTGTTTTACTTCTACATTCCATCCTGTCCGTTCCTCAATTTCGGCCCACATATCGGAATCAATCCCTGTCCATGATCCATCATCTGCCAAAAGGGAATACGGTTCTCCAGTTCCGGCCGTTACAACAGTTACTGTTTTTTTATCATTCGTTTTCTGATCAGAGGATTTATTGGAATCTGAATCAGAACCCGATCCGTCCCCACAGCCGCCTGCCGTAAGAACCACCATCATCGCTGCCATTATTGCTGCTAATACACGTTTTTTCATAATCATTACTCCTCTTCTTTCTAAGTATCATGTTTATCTCAACGGCACTCCGTTTAAGATCCCATAAAACAGCTGAATATTAATACATACTTGCGCATTTTTTCTCCAGGAACTTGTGAACAATTCCAAGTATAAAAACAATAATCCAGTAAATCAGCATAACCGCCGCATAAATTTCAAAATAACGGAATGTTTTGGCTCCTTCAATCTTGGCGGCTCCCATAATATCCGGCACGCCGATCATAAATGCCAGTGATGTCATTTTAATAAGATTGATGACATCGTTAAAAAGCGGAGGCAGCGCAATCCGCACAGCCTGTGGAATAATAATACGGACCACCAGCTGAAGATTGGTCATTCCCAGAGAATATGCAGCTTCTTTTTGTCCTTCATCTACAGAAAGAAGTGCACCACGGATGCTTTCTGACATAAAAGCCCCCATATTCAAACTCATAACTACCGCTACCGCCACCAAAGGTGTCATATTTTTTACAAAGTTGCTGTACAGCGCAATTCCATAATAGAAAAAATACAGCTGTGCCACAACCGGTGTTCCTCTCATAACCGAAACATACACTCTGGTAAGCTGGCTTAAAACAGGTACTTTATAATAGCCTATGACCGCAATCACCACACCTACCAGAAGTGCAAAAATCGTTGCCGCAATCGTAAGCTCAAAAGTAACGTTTACCTTGCTCGCTATAACAGGAAGCACTTCCATAAAATAACTTACTTTGAACATCGCACTTACTCCACTCTTTCATAATTAATATTTTACATACCTCTTCATTTTAACTTTTATCGCAAAATTTTCATCATGATTATTCTACAAACTCAATTTTTATTTTTGTATGTTTCGCACATTTTCTATAACTTCCTTTTTTCTTATTTGTTTTTTCTATAATTATGATCCAATTAGAAATATTGCCTGTTTCCATAACAAAGAGTTGCGCTTGCGGAACTCTTGCACCGAGCGTGGTCGCTTTAGAGGCAAGCTTCTGCTTTGCGCGAGTGCGCATCCCGCGAAGCGTTTTTATTTAACAGGGAACAAAGTTTCCTGTTAAACAAAAAAACAGCCTGCTCCCAGTGCCTGAGAACAAACTGTTCTTTTATTTTTACTGTTTTTATCTATGAATGTTAATCACAAAGTTTCTTTTTTCCCCTGCCATACCGGATTACTGTAAAACAGCAGGCCTTTCTCCGGATGGAATGCCTCAACTCTCGCCCAGTTCCACTCTCCTTTGCGGAACCGGATTTTCTCTTCTGCTTTCCACCCGCTCTCTGTCTGTACCACGTCCATACGGATTCTCTCTCCGTTATGTATGATATAAACTTCCGGCTTCCTGGCTGATTCAATGTAAATGCGAATATCAATCTTCCTGTTCTGTTCCGGAAGTTCATCTCCCGGAAGATACTCTTCTCCTTCTGACCGTATGTTCAGTTCTGAATTCCTGTTTTCCGCCAGAACCATATGACCTTTTTTAATATTTTCCAGAAAGATTTCCGGTGTAAGTGCCTCGCAATGTATCAGAGTTTCTTTTTCTTTTGTCCCCCAGATCCGGTATCCTTCTCCCCATAACCTGTCCAGAAGTACCGATGTTTTCGCGAATTCTTCCATACTTTTTCCGATTTCCATACAGGTCAGTGACGAAACCGGAATGGCATCCTCTTTCCATTCGCTTCCTTTCTGAAACGGATGTTCCAGATTCAGAATCCATCCTCTCTTTACCGCTTCCCGAACTGTCTCATAAAGATACTGTCCGCTCTCTTTTGTCCCTCTGCTCTCTATCAGTTCTTCCAGACGTTCCGGCATCTTATCAATTCCGATCAATCCTATGTCTCCGAAACAGGATGTAAGTTCCACGCCCGGGACTGTCATGACGGAGCTGTCCTTCCAACCTGTCGCCACCACATTTCTCTCTGTCGTGACATAGACATCGACGCCATCTGCTTTCGCTCTCTTTACAGCCTCCCGGATCGTATTTTCCCCGCCGGACATCCGGGTACGTGTATGAAGAGCTCCGAGATACCACCCTGTCCTGTTGCTGTAAAACTCCTTGCTGTTAAAATATCCAAGCCATAACTGCTCGCGATAATGCCGGTCAACCCAGACTTTTGATCCCATTGTTTCCTGCAATTCTCGCTTTTCTCCGCTGATGCAGATCCGCAGCGGTATCGTCTCACCTTCGGGAATCGTCTCGAAAAATTCCGGAAAAAGATACAGGCAGATTTTCCATCTGCCTGCTCCAACAGGTCCCGGGACGCCGCCCGGAGACGTGTGGGAAGCATGTCGTGCAATCGTAAAGTCTTCCTCTCCGTATCCGCACATACGTAAAAGCCGGATCCTGTTCTTTTCATCTCTGATCACAATATATCCGGCCCAGTCTGTTTTTGAAGTGATTGTCATTCGTTTCATTGCCTTGGATATTGTGATCGTTTCTTCCAGTTTTGCCGGTGTTGACCGGTTTACAAAAAATGTAATTGTTTTTTCCATGATTCGTGCTCTCTTTTCATACAATTTCTTATCAGTATAAGAGAACACGGTTAAATTCACCCCGCCTGTTTCGTTAAATGCGTGTAAAACGCGGGACTATTCTTCACCTAATTTTTCTGAAATAAAATCTTTCACCTTACCGCTCTCGATCTCCAGAGCCGCAGCCAGCTCATCATAAAGCACATGTTCCGCTGTCCGGAAATACCGGCTGTCCGCCGCTGTCAGATGTTTCCCCTGTGCTTCCCGTTCCTGCTTTCTGCGATAGATGGTCTTAATCAGACTGACCAGCTTTTTGCAGTCGCATGTCTTAAGTGCGTTTTTATAAGTCTCTTCACGCTTCCGCTCTTCCGTAATCCCAAGTACCGCAATTTCCTTCATTTCCTCAATCAGCAACAGAGCCTCCTCTTTACTGATAATCTTTCTCATCGGTATCTTCTGGCTGTCTACGGGAGCAAATACTGTACTTCCCGTCTCCCCAAAGGGAATCAGGGTATAATACAGCCTGTCCTTATCTTTTGCCACTGTCTCCAGCGGCCCGATCTTTGTGATCCGACAGACGCCATTATGACCATATACAACATACTCTCCAACTTTAAACATGCGCTCACGCCTTTCTTTGCTCAATCAATCCCTTTCGTTACCTATTTATATATAGTATAACATTTTTTTCCATTATAAATAAGGCATGAATTGCAAATTTCTCTCAGCATTCCAGCAGATGAAGTAAACTACCATTAATCCGGTCGTCCTGTTCCATTTCCTTCCTGCCTGCTTCTTCCAGAATAGAACCGGTACATTCTCCACAGATATCTACACCTATCACCTGCTCATGAAGCAGAATCTGATAAATTACCTTTTTCAAATCCGCAAGTTTCATTTTCCCCTGATTCCAGTTTGTCTTCACCTGCGAAGGATCCAGAATATCCTTGTCGATCGTAAGATACACCGGCACTTCAATATGTTTCTTCCGGAATTCCTCCCAGATGCGGTCATGCACCACAGCCTCTTCATTGTAGGCGGCAATTCTGTCTTTGTATTTTTCCGGAAGACTTTTTACAAGTTCCTCTTCCGCTCCAAGCAGAACGATCTTTCTTACATGCGGATTTTCGTCCAGCACCCGCGCAGCCCAGCATCCGCAGGAAAGCAGATTTTCAAACAGAGATGGCTGGGCATCCGGATGATGATCGATTAAAATAAGGACAAACGGCTCCCTGATCTTATCGGTCCAAAGTTTTGTCATATAGTGATAATTTCCGGAGTCAATAAAGTGAATCCCTTCCGGCGGAAGTTTCCTTATCCGCTCTTCCAGAATCTGCTCCGCCTGTTCATCACAGTAGCAGTTTGTCCCGTGGATATCTCTGCAGTCGATCCAGCAGATTTTTTCGCTCCGGTAAAATGTCTCTTTCTCATAAATGCCAGTAAAATTCATCACCACCGGCCTGCCGTCCTGCCTCATGCGATCACTCCTCCGCCTGTTCCATCTTGTTCAGAATACACCTTGCTGTATAAAGGCCGTTAGCCGATGCCTGCTGAAGGCCTCTTGTAATGGCTGCTCCGTCTCCCATTGCACGGAGGCCTTTTATATTTGTCTCAAATTCTTTGTCCGTTACAACCTTATTGGAGTAAAATTTGACTTCCACTCCATAGAGCAGTGTCTCATCACTTGCAATTCCCGGAGTCACCTTATCAAGGGCTTTGATCATTTCATCAATATCAACCATGATTCTGTGCGGGAATACCAATGAAAGGTCTCCCGGCACTGCATCTTTCAAAGTCGGAATCAGGTTGTTTCTTACGAGACGCTCTGATGTTGTTCTTCTGCCGCGCCGGAAATCCCCGTATCTCTGAACGAGAATTTTTCCATCACAGAGCATATTCCCAAGCTGCGCAATGTGTTTTCCGTACTCAATCGGAGTTTTAAACGGTTCGGTAAAGTTCTTTGACACCAGAAGAGCGAAATTGGTATTCTTTGTCTTCATATCTTTTGATTTATAGGCGTGCCCGTTCACAACCGCAAGTCCGCCTTCATAGTATTCTGTCGCTACTTCTCCGGATGGATTTGTACAGAATACACGCACTTTATCGTCAAATGTCGGTGTATAGTAGACAAGCTTCGCTTCATAGAGCTTTTCATTTAGCTCTTTCATAATCTCATCCCGGACCTCTACACGGACCCCCACATCAACCGTTCCATTCTGCGTTTCAATCCCATGTTCCTGACAGATATGCGAAAACCATTCAGAGCCTTCCCTGCCAACGCCTGCAACGATCTCCGGCGCATAGAAGGTTTCTCCTTTCTCTGTGACCACTCCGACTGCTTTTCCATCCTCTATAAGAATATCCTGAACCATCGTCATAAACCGGATTTCTACATTAGTTTCCTCCAGATGCTTCTGAAGTCTTGTATAAATCTTGTATCCTTCTTCTGTACCAAGATGCCGGATCGGGCACTCAATCAATTTCAGATTTGCACGGATGGATTTTGCACGGATGTCCTCGATCGCCTGCATATCATCCAGACCGTAAACCTTTTCATCTGCTCCGAATTTCAGATAAATGCTGTCCGCCTCCCGGATCAGCTCTTCCGCTTTTTCATAACCTAAAATGTCCGGAAGAGTCCCTCCGACTTCCGGAGAGAGAGAAAGTTTCCCGTCGGAAAATGCTCCTGCTCCTGCAAATCCTGTCGTGATGGAACAAGGCTTACACCCCATGCAGACTTTCGTCTTTCTCTTTGGGCATGTCCGTTTCTCAATCGAACGTCCTTTTTCCAGCATCAGAACCTTCAGATCCGGCCTTTTCTGCATCAGCTCGTACGCGCAGAAAATACCTGACGGTCCTGCCCCGATAATAATCACGTCATACATATTTCTTGTCTTCGCCATATTCAAGTACCTCCGATTCTTTTGCAGTTTTCCTCCTCTTTTATCATAATACCCTTTTTCGGAAAACTCAATTCGCTTTTAAATTGAAATAGAATTCCTCTGTATCATTAATTGAATCTCTGCCGATTCGGCAATTTTGATATGTAACATAGATCTGAGACTGTCGATATGCAGCTATGAATTCACTGTGATACCGACAGTCAAAAATGAATCTCTTTTGCGGCTCAGAATGACCGCTGATTATCTGCTCTGAATTACCTCTTCAAATGCCTCAACAGATCCCGCTCGAAGCGCTGTCTGAAACCAGCTTTTCAAAACTTCCAGATCTGTTTCTTTTTCAATTTTTTCCTGAAGTTCGGAAGGAATTTCTCCATAGGCATTTATAGTTTCCAGTAAAGTGTACTTTACTCCTTCTGTTTTTCCGGCGTTCCTTTCGTCTCTCAGCATCTCTTCCAGAATCATAAACCTTGCCTCCATTTCCCGGCTTTTCTTCACATCCACGATAAATTCCTGTAGCTTCTGTACATATGAATCTGCAAAGTTATTCTGACTTTCTTTTAAATCTGCTTTTACAAACGCAAGAAATTTCACCAGCTTTTCCGGAACTTCCGCCGGATTCTTTCCGCAGGTGCTCAAATAGATGATTTTTCTGCCGTCCGGTAACTGGATGTCTGGCACTTCTTTACATATATTCTGGAAACTGTATCGATATTTTGCCTCTCCAAATGGGTCAAAATCGCATACAAAGATCACATAAGTATTAGGAATCTCTGCATATTCTCCAGAAATTCTTTGCAGTTCTCTTCATTCACCATGACTGCTCCGAAAAGAAAATTGTCCTTGATTGTCAATTCCTGTAATGTTTTCTTTTTCGCCATATTCTTCCTCCATATACAGAGGAATTCTATGCCTTTATTATAAGCCCGCATCGGGAAAAAATCTATCCCTTGTCTTTTTATCATAGAAAAAGGAGCAGCTTTCACTGCTCCCGTCGGGGTTTTGCAGCCCCATCTGTCCGTCCTTAGTCGAACAGATGGCATGCTGCGAAGTGTTCTTTTTCGATCTCTTTTAATACCGGTGTTTCGTTTTTGCACCTTTCTGTAGCATATTTGCATCTGCTTGCGAATCGGCATCCCGGACCGCAGTTGATCGGGCTTCCCACTTCTCCTTCGAGCGGGAGCACAACCTTGTTTTTCTCCTTCTCCGGATTCGGGATCGGAATCGCGCTCAGAAGTGCTTTTGTGTATGGGTGCTGCGGGTTTGCGTACAACTCTTTACTTGACGCAAGTTCAACGATATGTCCCATATACATAACGCCGACACGGTCGGAAATATGTTTCACCATAGACAGATCGTGTGCAATAAACAGGTAAGTCAGGCCAAGTTCTCTCTGAAGCTTGACAAGAAGGTTGAGACGATTATCACCTCCGGCATGTCCGCTCATGTCGCCTTCTGCGACCTCAAAGCTTACCGGTGTCCTTCCAAATTGTGTCAGTATTACTTTATTCTTTCCCAGATTTCCTTTGATGTCTCCTTTTGTTCCGCAGATATGGATGGTCCGCCCACCCTCTCCTGTAAAGGCTGTCATCTGGAAATCTACCGTAATTCCATCTTCAAATTCCATGTTGACGACCTGATGATCAACTACATCGTTATCGCATGCATAAACGCATCTGCCGTAAGGTCCGGTTTTAAGCGCTTTCCGTACTGCCGCCTCCGAAAGGTCATTCGGTGTCAGCACACAACACGGCCAGGCTGCATCTCCGGTCTTTCCTTCCCGGACTACAGTCCGGATTCCTGTGCGTTCATTTGTAATATAAATCTTCTCTGCATCATACGGACAGTCAGCTTTCGCCAGGCATCCGTCCAGGCATCGCTTTGCAGCGCCCTCCGGTGCCTTTTCCGGCCTGAAGAGATACAGCCCTCCATAAGAAGAAACTTTTTTGCACTGTTTCCCAAGGAGCCAGACAAAAATATCCAGATCATGACAGCTCTTTGCAAGAATCATCGGACTCGTCTCGTCTGTCCTTCTCCAGTTCCCTCTCACATAACTGTGAGCCTGATGCCAGTAGGTAACCTGCTCCATCGCCTGAATTGAAACAACTTCCCCAATAGCTCCGCCTGCAATCAGTTCCTTAATCTTTGAATAAAATGGCGTATAACGGAGTACATGTCCAACTGCGACAATTCTCTGATATTCATGCACTGCCTTCTGAAGACGCCTGCATTCCTCCGGATCCGGTGAGATTGGTTTTTCGCAGAGTACGTGATATCTCTTTTTAATCGCATTTACCGCCTGCTCTACATGCTGCCGGTCCTGTGTCGCAATCACCATCACATCGGCAAGTTTTGGCTGCGCCAGCATTTCCTCCGCGGACGAAAAGCATCTGTTCTCCGGCAGACCGTATCGCATTCTGGCTGCTTCGCGTTTTTCTTCCTGTGGTTCGGCAACAGCTGTAACCTTCATTTCTTCCGGGCTTACAAACTGGTAATTTCCATAGATATCATTTCCCCTGTTTCCAAGTCCTGCAATTGCACATGTAATGATCTGTTTCATCTTCCCATATTCCCTTCCTTATGACTGTGCTGTCAGTTCAAAAAGCCGTGACTGATAATCTCCCTGTCTCTCTTTTTTCTCGCGGATACCGCTTGCATAATCCGAGACTGCCATTCCTGCCCGCATCAACTCATCTCCGCATGCTTCCAGGCCTGTTTCCTTTATCTTGTAACAGAGGTTTTCGTCCAGACCTTTCAAAGTCAGCCGTTTCAACGGCGCATTGGCAGGCTGCCTCATACGGTAATATCCTGCCAGTGCATGCCTTTTATCTTCTGAAACGACCATCCACGCCGCCTCGTCTCCTTCAAACGGGCTGATTAACCGGTAAAAGGTTCCATCCATAACCAGTTTCCGGATTCGTTTATAATATTGAATCTGCTCTTTGACCTCTTCTTTTTCCTCTTCTGTCAAAGTGTCCAGATCCATTTCATAACCGAAACATCCAAAGTATGCCGTCTCCGCTCTTGTGGAAAGCGGCGTGTTTCGAAATGTCTGCTGATTCGGGGCCTCCGATACATGGCATCCCATGGAACTCAGCGGGTATACAAAAGAAGTTCCGTACTGAATCCGAAGCCGTTCTACCGCATCCGTATTATCCGACGTCCAGCATTGCGGTGCATAGTAAAGCATTCCAGGATCAAATCTGGCCCCGCCGCTCGCGCAGGATTCAAACAACACCTCCGGGAATTCAGATGTAAGACGTTCATACAGGCGGTAGACGCCGAGAATATGCCGGTGGAACAGTTTTCCCTGCTCCTCTGCTTTTCTTCCCTGCGAGAATGCCTCCGAGATACTTCGGTTCATGTCCCATTTGATATACGATACAGGGGCGTCCTGTAAAATCCGGGAAATCCGGTCACCGATATAATCCACCACTTCCTCTTTTGAGAAGTCCAGCACAAACTGGTTCCTTCCGTGGCAGGCTTCCCGGTACGGCACCCTGATCACCCAGTCCGGATGTTCCTCATAAAGTCTGCTGTCTTTATTTACCATTTCGGGCTCAATCCAAAGTCCGAATTTCATTCCCATGTTTTCTATCTTCTCCGCCAGTCCGCGGATTCCCCGCGGCAGTTTCTTCGGATCAGGATACCAGTCCCCGAGAGACGAAGTATCGTCATCTCTGTGTCCAAACCAGCCGTCATCAAGCACCATCATCTCAACCCCGAGTTTCCGGGCTGTTTCCGCGAATTTCAGAATTTTATCTTCTGTAAAATTCATAAAGGTGGCTTCCCAGTTATTGATTACCACCGGTCGGACACGATCTCTCCAGTATCCTCTTGCAAGACGTTTGCGATAAAGCCGGTGAAATGTCCTGCTCATCTTTCCGAGTCCCTCTCCGGAATAAACGAGTACCGCCTCCGGAGTCTGGAAAGTTTCGCCCTTTTTCAGTGTCCAGGAAAATCCTTCCGGATGAATCCCGATCATGGCTCTTGCCACTCCAAATGTATCCACTGCTGTCTGTCCCAGGAAATTTCCGCTGTAAACCAGGCTGATCCCGATTGCTTCTCCGGCATCCTCTGTCGTCTCCGGCCGCTTCAGTGCAAAAAATGGATTGAACTGGTGGCTGCTGTGCCCGCGCATACTGTAAATAGCCTGAATTCCCTCGTGGAGAGGTGCTGTTTTCACATAACGTTCTCTTGCCCATGCCCCGGTCAGCTCGACCATCTCATATCTGTCGTCCGGCAGATCCAGATTCAGGCTCATGGCACGCTCCAGCACAATGCTGCTCTCTCCCTCATGGACAAATCTTGTATTTCTGATAATTACCGGCAGATTTTCAAAAATCGTGTAGGAGAGAATTATCTTTGTATTCATCACCCGGTCTCTCAGGTAGATCTCCAGTGTTTCTGCCTCCTCATCGGATTCTGTATAAACAGCAGGCAGCCCTTCGAGTTTCCTCTTCCCTTTCAGAATCACATAGTCTTCAAACGTAAATTCTGTAATACGGCTTCCGTCTTCCTGCAGAATCTCATAGGCAGGTTCTCTCATATCCCCGTGGCCGTAGGAAGGATATTCCTGTTTCAGATATTCCATGGAGAATGTCCGGTCACCCTCATAAGTACAAGGCGCCATATCACGCAGGGAATACTCAATCAGATGCTGGAAACTTTCCCGGTCTTTGATTCTCTCTCCATAATAAATCTGTCCTGGCTGTCCGTTTCTCAGGATACAGAAAATGTAACTGATCTCATTATTATAAAGATGAAACTCTTTTGTATTTTTATGAAATATGATCGGCATGTCTTCTCCTCTCTATCAGAAAACCTGCTGGAAAGCCTGTTCCAGATCTTCAATCAGATTTTCTGTCCCTTCCAATCCGCAGTGGATGCGGATTACGTTTTGTCCGGCTCCCATCTTCTTACAGGTTTCTTCATCTTCCCTCGCGTAAGGCATCATCACCAGACTTTCGAATCCTCCCCAGGATACTCCGATTTTAAAAATCCGAAGCGCCTGGCAGAATTCTTTTGCCTCCTGCGTTGTACTGTCCAGTTCAAAGCTCAATAGTCCGGTATGTCCTGACTGCTGTCTTTCGATCAGTTCGTGCTGTGGATGGGATGCAAGTCCGGTATAGTGTACCTTCTTTACTTTGGGATGCTGTTCCAGATACTGTGCTGCAGCAAGTGCTGTCTTTCCGTGTTCCTTTACCCTCACATCCAGAGTACGCAGCCCCCTCATCATCAGCCAGCCTTCCATCGGTCCTATAATACTTCCGATCTGTTCCCGGATTGTCCTTACCCGTTTTCCCAGTTCCGGATCTTTTACCGTCAGGGATCCTCCGATAATATCACTGTGTCCTCCCAGATACTTGGATGCGGTATGCATTACAAAGTCAGCTCCCAGTTCCAGCGGATTCTGGTAAATCGGTGTGCAGAATGTATTATCGATATATACAAGGGCTCCTTTTGCATGAGCCGCTTCAGCCGCCTTTTTTATATCCTGAACTCGAAATACAACAGAGGAGGGACTCTCCAGCATCAGCAGCTGTGTATCATCCTCCAGAACCTCTTCAATCTCTTTCGGATCATCCCCGTCAATAAAAGTCGTCCGGACATTCATATGCTCTCTGCAGTAATTCTGAAGAAAATCTTTCAGCGGGCCATAGGCAGTGCGGATGCAGACTACATGTCCGCCGCAGGAACATGCAGTAAGAACCGCCGCTGTCGCTGCCGCCATTCCGGATGAAAACACGTAGCTTTCTACTCCTTTTTCAAGTTCGGTAATCTTTTCTTCGAGAATTCTTACAGTCGGGTTCTGGACACGTCCATAACAGTACGTGTGTTTATCCCGCTTATCCGAGTCATAGTACTCGTCCACTGTGGGAAAAATATTTAATGAATTCATAAAAACCGGCGGAACGATCGCATTAAAATACTGATCGTATTCCTCCCCGGCATGTGCGAGTATCATACCTGTTTTCTCTTTCATCGCTTTCCTTCCTCTTTCCTTTTGTTATTTGTAGACTATATTCTGTCAGGTATCATCTATATGCTATAATATAGCTTGATTGTTTAAAATAAAAGCACATCAGTTCTGCGGATTCACTGATGTGCTATTGCAATATCATCATATACGCAGTCCAAAAGCTTGTTGTTAATCTTCTGTGCCTTCTTGATATCACGCTCTCTCAACGCCTGATAGAGCATTTCATGATACGGCATGCTTGCCTTGAACGGGTCTTCAATATCCAGCGGAAACTGCCAGAGCTTATCCGTATATTCATCCAGTACTTTCAGTACTGCATAAAACACTTTGTTGTGGCACATCAGGTAGATCTTCTCATGAAATGCCTTGTCCTCTTCGGTATCCCGCTCATCCGCCCGTACCTTCTTCATAAGGACCTCCGTGATCTCCCCCAGTTCGTCCATCTCCTGATCAGTGGCATTCCGCACTACCATGGCCATCAGTTCTGTCTCCATCGCTCTTCTGGCCTCCAGTGCTTCGATCAGAGACTCTCTCTCCATTGTAAAACCGATCAAAGACTCCAGTGCCGTTGCTTTCCTTCCGCGGCATCCTACAAATATGCCTTTGCCGTTCTTCACTTCCACAATGCCTTCCGCCTCCAGAGTCTTCACTGCCTCTCTAAGCGCTGTCCTGCTGACCTGCATCATTTCAATGAACTGTCCCTGAGAAGGAAGTCTGTCACCTTCTTTCAGATCATGTTCCTCTATGTAGCTTTGAATGTACTTAATAATTTCTGATTGTAAAGAAACTCTTTTGATCGGTTTTGCCATCACTGTTCTCCCTATCATGTTCCTTGGGATCATTATATACTTCTTCCAATTCCACGTCAACTGATTTCTTTTTTTTATTAAAATTGTACAAAAGGGCAGAGGTCATGATTCCCGCCATGCCTCTGCCAGTTCGTCGATTGAGGAAAAAATGTAGTCCGGCCCATATCCGCATGCTTCTGCTTCCTGACGCGTGGTCTCTCCGGTCAGTACGAGAGCAGTCTCCACTCCGGTTTTGTGTCCGCAGAGAATGTCCGTATAAAGCCTGTCGCCCACAATCAAAGCCTGTTCTTTTGAAAAATGATTCAGTTTCAGAGAGTACTCGACCATAGCCGTCCCGGGTTTCCCCATATATTCCGGCTGTCTTTTCACCGCATGCTCTATCATTTGACAGATGGCGCCGCAGTCCGGTACATAGCCGAATTCGATCGGGCAGACATAATCCAGATTTGTGGCTATATAGCCCACTTCCGGCCGTGTGCTCAGGATCTGGCAGGTGTCCTGAATCTTTTCGTAAGTCAGCTGATTATCATAAGACACCAGAACACAGGCAATCTCAGGATCCAGACAGTCTACCGTCACCCTGATCCCGTTACGTTTCAGTTCTCTGAGCAGGGATTTTGTTCCCATCACATAGATCAGCTTTCCTTCATAATTCTTTTTCAGATACTGCACAGTGGCAAAAGACGCAGTAATAAAGTTGGAATAATCGGTCATGATTCCCATCTTCTGAAAAGAATGGATATAATCTTCAATGCTTCTGGTAGAATTGTTTGTGATGAACACAAACTGGCCTCCATTGTCCCTGACATCCTCGAGAAACTCTTTTGTCCCGCTGATCAGTCTCTGTCCGATACAGACCGTACCGTCAATATCGAGAAGAAAGAGTTTCTTATTTTTCAGCATGTTCCACCTGCCTGCGTACCGCAATTGCTGTATCCGGATAGTTGGTAATCACGGCTTCCAGCCCTGCCTCGATAAAATGCTTCATATCCTCTTCCCTGTTTACAGTCCAGACACGTACTTTCAGACCGCTCTCCTTCCAGCGTTTCAGGAAATCAGACATATACAGATGGTACAATGCAGGATGCAGTCCCTGTACACCTGTTCCCGCTGCATATTTCTCCACATCCAGTATGACGTCCCCGTACAGATACGCGGTCTCAGCCTCCGGATTCAGCCGGCGAACTTCCTGAATACTGTAGTGGTTGAAAGATGAATAGATGACACGGTCCTCCATCCCCGTCTTTTTTACAATTTCCATTGTCTTCTCTTCGATTTCCGGATACCAGAAAATTCCGGTTTTCAGTTCAATATTCACTTCCATTTTTCCAGGTTTCAGGAGATTCAGCACTTCCTCCAGTGTCGGTATCGTTTCTCCTTCATACGCTTCCATATGATTGTGGAAAGAGAACTTTTTCAGCTCTTCCAATGTATAGTCTCTGACAAATCCGGTTCCGGTGCTGGTCCGGTCAATTTTCTCATCGTGGATGACAACCACTTCACCGTCTTTTGTAAGCTGTACATCCAGTTCTACCCCATCGGAACCCTGTTCCTCTGCGAGCCGAAATGCTGCAAGTGTATTTTCCGGTGCATATCCGCTTGCCCCTCTGTGCGCAAAAATCTTTACTTCTTTCATGATCTTATACCTCCTGTATCATCATAACATTTTTCGCGATAAAGAAAAGCGTGCCGGAAATCATTTCATTCTCTTTCAGACACGCTTTTCCAATTACTGTGGACAGAATTGATCCGTTTTTACTTTTTAGCCGTTGACAAGATTGTATTCTTCAATCGTATCATTGATCTCCTTTGCCATGTTATCCACTGCCTCTTCCGGCGTTACATCTCCGTTCAGCATATTTTCGATCTGAGTCTCAACAATCTGGCGGGATTCCGGGAATACACTGAGGAGTGCTCCTGCGGATTCCGGTGTGGAATCATGCAGCTGATCGAGAGCTGTCTGGAACTGCGGATATTTGGCAATGTTATCCTTGAACGTCTGCTCTTCCTGTGCTCCTGTAACAATCGGGAAGTATCCTGTCTGTGCGTTCCAGTATGCCTGGGATTCCGGAGAAATCAGGAATTTAACAAATTTCCATGTTGCTGCCGCCTTTGTCTCGTCTTCATTGTTCAGTGCCCACAGAGATGCGCCTCCGATAGAAACTCCGCCTTTGTCATCTGAGCTGACTGCCGGATAGTATGCGGTTCCTACTTCAAATTTTCCGCCGCTGTCTTCCAGAACCTGTTTCAGGGAAGCACTTGATCCAACCATCATAGCTGCTTTTCCGGATGTAAAGTCTGTTGTCGCAGTATCACTTCCGGAACGTCCGACGTTCGGAGCATAACCTTTTTCAAAAAGATCATACCATGCATTTAAGATGTTCAGACCGCCGCCGTTTTCATCAAACTCCACTTTGGTAGCTGCTTTTTCACGTCCGTTTCCGTTATTTACCATATTCAGAGCCTGTTTGCAGAGGAACTGTTCGAAATACCAGCCGTAAATGCTGATTGCAAATACTTCCTGAGCTCCACCCTTCTCTTTCAATGCGTCACCTACTTCTGCGATCTCCGGAAGGCTGGTCGGAATATCTGTGATACCCGCAGCATCAAACATATCTTTGTTGTAGTACAGAAGCGGTGTGGAAGAATTGAACGGCATGGAGTACATCGTTCCGTCCTCTGTTGTATAATATGCGGCTACATTCGGTTCGAGCTCCGACATATCATATCCGTCCGCATCGATCATTTCCTGCATCGGAATGATCCATCCTGAATCGATCATGAAACGGGTTCCCAGATCGTAGATCTGTACAAGATCCGCTCCCATGTTTCCGATCTGAGCACTTTTCAGCTTGTTGATCGTATCATCATATTCGCCCTGGTATACAGCTTCTACCGTGATACCATCTTCATTTTCTTCATTAAATTTGTTTACCAGGTAATCCATGGCTTCTCCGTTAACACCGCCCATGGAATGCCAGAATGTAATCGTTGTTCCATTTGTGTCAACATTTTTAAAATTGTCAGTGATCACTCCGGACCCGGTGCTTTCTTCCCCTTCTGAAGTCTGCCCGTTCATCTCGGAAGCGCTTTTCCCGTTTCCACAGCCAGCAAGGGTAGAAACAACCATCAGAGCAGCGAGCATCGCTGCGATTACTCGTTTTTTCATAGATATTTTCTCCTTTTCTTTTTCCGCCGGCGCCCTTTCCGGGTTCATCCGGCGTCTGCCTTCATGTTGATATATGTAAACAGACCAGTCTAACCTTTGACTGCACCTGAAAACATTCCGCTGATCAGCTGTTTCTGTCCTACGATGAAAATCACCATGGACGGAATGATAATTGCCACAACGCCCGCCATCATCAGCGTAATAGACTGGGCATCTACACTGTTCAGCATACTGATACCGATCTGTACGGTCCGCATTTCTTCAGATCCCGTTACAAGAAGCGGCCACATATACATATTCCATGCATTGATGAATGTATACACTGCCATTGCCCCGATTGCGGATTTTGTAAGCGGAATCAGGATCTTTACAATAAATCTCAGGTTTCCGCATCCGTCCAGTTTCGCCGACTCATAAAGAGAGATCGGGAATGTCATATAGAACTGGCGGAAGAGGAAGATTCCCATTGCGGATGTCAGCGATGGAAGAATCAGAACCAGATAAGTATCCAGAATTCCCATGCTGCTGACCGTCAGATAGTTGGAGATGATAACCGCCTCTCCCGGAACCATCATGGTAGCCATGACAAGCATGAACAGAAAGTTTTTCCCTTTGAACTCCAAAAAGGAGAACGCAAACGCCGCAAGAGAACAGGTAATAATCTGTCCGATTGTAATGCATCCTGCTACAAGGAAAGAATTCAGGATAAACCGTACAAGCGGCACCTGTGTGAATGCCCTGATATAATTTTCAAATGTCGGATGTGATGGAATAATGTTCAGATCCATCGTAAAAAGCTCATCTCCCGGCATAATAGATACGATGACAGAGTATAAAAGCGGGAACAGCATAAACAGGGCAAAAATGATATTTACAGCAACCAGCACCGTTTTACGGATTCTCTTTTTCCTCAAGGCGCGGGCGTTCATCAGTCTGTGAAGTTTCTCCACTTCCTCTGCATTATAAGAATCAAGCTCTATTGAAATCGTACTATTCATTCCAGCCATCTTAATATTTGACTCCTTTCTTTTCAATCTTGAACATCACAAGTGTCAGTACCATGATGATCAGGAACAGTACAACGGACTGTGCCGCCGCACTTCCAAATTTGTAGTTAAAAAACGCGTCCCTGTAAATTGAATATACAATTACATTCGTGGACTCTCCCGGTCCTCCGGCCGTCAGGATCTTGATCTGTCCGAAGGACTGGAATGCCTGGATGATATTGACTACAAGTGTATAGAACATAATCGGGCTTAATCCCGGAAGCGTCAGACGGAAGAATTTTTGAATTCCGTTCGCCCCGTCTACAGAAGCACGCTCATAAATGGACTCGTCAATGTTTCCAAGTCCTGCCGAAAAATACAGGAAATTGATCCCGCTGTTCAGCCATGCTGTAAGAACCGCCACACAGATCAGCGCATATTTCGGATCTGCGATCCAGTTGATACCCAGTCCGGTCAGTTTGTTCAGAATACCGATTGTCGGGTTCAGAATAATCTTGAAAATCATTGCGGCTCCACTGGACGCAATCGCCATCGGGAGTGCATAGGATGTGCTGAACACCCTGATTCCCGGAAAGGCCTTGCTGCAGAGCACCGCCCCGATCAGACCGATCAGCATGCTGCCGATTACAACGATTACAACAAAAATCACGGTTACTAAAAGACTGTTATAAAATGATTCTGACGTGAGCAGATCCACGTAATTGTCCAGTCCCACAAACACCTTTGCCTGTCCCAGCTTGTCTGTCAAAAACAGACTCAGGTAGATCGTTTTCACAAAAGGATAAAACAGGAAAACCGCAAACACCAGAAAGCAGGGAATCAAATAGAAATAAGCATTTCTGCCCTTCGTTTTCTCCATCAACTGTTTCATTGCTGACCTCCATGATAAAAAATATTTTTCTCTGTATCTGCATCAAAGAAATGCACCCGGTTCATGTCCACATATAAGGTCATTTCATCTCCCGGAGCTCCCTTTGTATCTACCGTAAGCCGTGCCGCATATTCGCCCGCCCTTTGTTCTTTCAGGTAGAAGATGGACTCTGATCCGAGCATTTCTTTTACTACGACTTTTCCGGTCAGCCTGCATCTGGAAGGATTCAGGTTTGCGTGTTCCTTCTTGACTTCTTCTGAAAAATGCTCCGGACGGATTCCAAGAATTACCTTCTTGTCTGCATACTGTCCTGCCAGCAGAGCCGCCTTCGTCTGCGGAACCTCCAGTTTCTGTCCGGATGCCAGCACAAAATCTACACCGCTTCCGTTTTTCCGGATTGTACCCTCCATGAAGTTCATGGACGGGGATCCGATAAATCCGGCAACAAACAGATCCGCCGGATCTTCATAAATTGTTCTCGGCGCATCCGCCTGACGAATAAATCCGTCTTTCATGACAACAATTCTTGTTCCAAGTGTCATGGCCTCGGTCTGGTCATGCGTAACATAAATGATCGTTGTCCCAAGCCGTTTATGTAAATCCGCAAGCTCTACTCTCATCTGGGCTCTCAGCTTTGCATCCAGGTTGGACAATGGTTCATCCATCAGAAATGCCTTTGGTTTTCTCATAATCGCGCTTCCAATGGCAACCCGCTGTTTCTGTCCTCCCGAAAGCTGTCCCGGTCTTCTTTTTAAAAGAGATTCAATGCCAAGAATGGCCGCAGCCTCATGCACTTTCTGATCAATTTCATTTTTCGGAACCTTCCGGATCTGCAGCGCAAAGGCCATATTATCATAGACTGTCATCTGTGGATATAACGCATAGTTCTGGAAAACCATGGACAGGTCTCTGTCCTTCGGTTCCACATAATTACAGAGCTGCTTGTCAATCCAAAGTTCTCCGCTCGTAATTTCCTCCAGTCCCGCAATCATACGAAGTGTAGTCGATTTCCCGCAGCCGGACGGTCCGACAAAGATGACAAATTCGTTATCATGGATTTCCAGATTAAAATCCTTTACCGCGTAATGCTCTTTGTCATAGGATTTGCATACATTTCTCAATGTAATTTCTGACACAGCTTTTTCCTCCCTTTCTGAAGTTTTATTCTCTTTTTCCCTTATTTCTTTCACAACACGAGAAATTATATTGATTCATCATTAATGTTTGATGGAATTTTTGTTAAATGGTCGTTAAAAATTTTTTCCCTCTTGTTTCCTTTTCTTTTCCCTTTATTTCCGCGGTTTTTCAGCGCAAACCGGACTGTTTTTCTTTCTTATTTTCGTAAAATTCCTGTTATTCAATGTAAAATTTACGTATACTTTTTCATAAAAAAAGGACGGGAAGCACATTCCCGTCCGGATTATTTCGTATTATTTTTTTGCAAGTTCCGCCATGGCTGCCGCTGTCAGCTCAATAGATTTCATAAGATTTTCAACCGGCATCTGCTCATTTGGCTGGTGGGCTACATCCGGTTCTCCCGGAAACATCGGTCCGAATGCCACCATGTTTTTAAACATTTTGGCATACGTTCCTCCTCCGATTGCCTTTGGTTCAGGATCTTCGCCGGTGCCCTCCCGGTATACTTCCATCAGTTTCCGGACAAGTTCAGAATCTTTCGGAACATAGAGCATATCAGTTGTTCTGTGTACAAGAATCTCCATTCCATAGGAGGAAAGCGCCGTATGCAGCTGATGATATACCACATCCGCATCACCGTTTTTCGGATAACGGATATCCAGATTCAGATTCATTTCCTCCTCTGTATATTCGATTACACCGAGATTGACAGTTGTCTCACCGGTTTCCTCATCCCGGAAACAGATTCCCAGTGTTTCCCCATTTGTTTCCTTTCCGATTTTCTGGCATACAAAATCAGCCATTTTCTGGAAGTCTCCACCGATTCCCATTCCCCGGACTGCAAGAAGAAGCTTCACAACCGCGTTTTCTCCGAGTTCCGGTCTGCTGCCATGCGCGCTGACTCCTTCTGCCTCAATTACCGTATTTCCATCCCGGATGCTTACTGTAACACTGTCATCTGCAAGCTCATGCTCTCCTTCCAGAACAAGTCTGCAATGAAGCGGCACAATATTTCCGGCAGTTCCGCCCCGGAACTCAAGGACACGGATTTCTCCCTGTTCCGGGTGTTTTTTCCCTCCGATCACGGTTGTCATTCCCTTTTCAAAAAAGATAAGCGGATATTCCGCATCCGGAGTGATTCCCAGCACCGGATGTTCTTCCCCGGCTTCAACATAATGTTTGATGCAGTCACATCCACGCTCTTCATTCGTTCCGAAGATCACACGTACTCTGCGGTCCAGCGGAAGGTTCAGATCCTGAATGGCTTTCATTGCATAGATAGCGCCGATCGTCGGCCCTTTATCATCAGCCACACCTCTTCCGTAAAGGATTTCATCATGGATCTCAGCTCCAAATGGAGGGTATTTCCAGTCATCACCCACCGGTACTACGTCCAGATGTCCGAGAACCGCAATCATCTCATCCCCTTCTCCCATCTCTACGTAACCGGCCTTGTTATCCACATTGCCCGTACGAAATCCTAATTTTTTCCCCAGCTGAAGCGCAAAATCCAGCGCTTCTTTCGGGCCTTTTCCATATGGTGCACCTTCTTCCGGCTCACCGCCTACGCTGTCAATCCGGATACAGTCCTGAATTCCTCCGATAATCTCATCCTGCATTTCCCGGATTTTTTCCCTTAATTTTGTATAATCCATGGTTTCATCTCCTCTTTTCTGCTCCATGATTCTTCCTTACTCCTCTGCTTCCGGATATTCATTGCAGAGCAGACGGTATGGTGCTTCATCCTCTTCAATTTCCGGAAATCTTCCGACCTCTTCATAGAAACGGTTATCTACATTGTCATCGTTGCACATGGAAACTTCCCCGATCAGCACATCACCGGTTCCCGGTTCTACATCAAAATCGTGATACTGATGCGGCCACAGGGTAATGCTCTCTCCCGGCTGCAGCCTGACTCCCGTTCCGGCTTTTACCTGATATGACCTTCCGTCCGAATTTACTGTCACATCAGTATCCGCAAGCCCTCCTTCTCCATCATCATTATACAGATGGATGATCAGAGTTCCGCCGCCCCGGTTAATGATGTCCTCCGACTTTTTCCAGTGGAAATGCATCGGGGAATGCTGTCCTTCTTTCAGCATCAGCAGTTTTTCCGCATAGACTTTTTTATATTTCGGATTATTCTGGTTTCCGTTCCGGATTGTAATCAAAGAAAATCCGACCTTGTCAAAATCTCCCAGCCCGTAGTCCGTAATATCCCATCCAAGCATGTTGTCACGGATCTCATCATACTCATGTCCTTTTTCCCGCCAGTCTTCCGGTGTCCAGTGACAAAATGGCGGAAGCTCAAATCCATGCTCTTTGATCAATGCTTCCATGTCTTTAATACACTGATTGATTTTTGATCGTTTCATCCTCTCATTCTCCTCCTTACTTGATTTTTTCCTGTGTGATAATCGGAATTTCCTCCTGAAGATAACATTCCATCAGCCGGATACATGCTTCCACATCATCCAGATTGACAATACTGTTCGGTGTATGACCATACCTGGTCGGAATCGAAATCCCAAGTACTTTCACACCGCCTCCTGACTTATTGATTGCCCCTGCATCAGTACCTCCTGCCACAAGTGCGTCCCGCTGATACGGAATCCGGTTTCTTTCGGCGCAGTCGATCAGCCCTTTGGTCATCTCACAGTCGCAGATGACACTGCTGTCATTGATTTTGATCGCTGCCCCTTTTCCGAGTACCGGATTCCCATTTTCATCACCCGGGACATCAAAAGATCCGGTAATATCAACAGCGATTCCAAGATCCGGTTTTACTGTTTCTGCCGAAGTTGTAGAACCGAACAGTCCGACCTCCTCCTGTACAGTGTATACAAAATAGAGATCATGATAACAGTTTTTGATTCTCTTCAACGCTTCAGTCTGAATATAGCATGCAATCCGGTCATCAAAGGCTTTGGACATCACATTGCGTCCCGCAAGTTCTGCATAATCTCCGCAGAATACCGCGCAGTCGCCCGGTTTGACATACTTTCCGGCCTCTTCCTTTGACATCGCTCCGATATCAATATAAAGTTTGTCAATCTCTTTAGGCTTAACGGTATCTATCGGATCCGTTACTCCGACTGTTCCAACAGTTCCGTTTTCAAAACGTACTCTGTTCATGAAGGAGCACAGTGCGGACACCCCTCCGATCTGCTTCACTTTCAGAAGTCCGTTGTCTAGAATCTTCACTACACAGAGGCCGATCTCATCCATATGTGCCGCACACATGATTTTTTTCTTGTCAGCTCCGCTTCCCCGCTTTAAAACAATCAGATTCCCCATTGCGTCTCTTGTAATTTCGTCCGCATAATCCATGACTTCCCTGATAATCAGGTCGGACACATTTTTTTCCAGTCCGCTTACTCCCCACGTCTGTGTATAATCCTTGATCATTTTTTCTCCTTTTCCCCGGTTCCATTTATTCAAAGATCAGCCGGAATGTCTTAATCTCATATGGTTTAAATACGGTCTCAAAACAGTTTTTGCCGGCCGTAAGTTCTTCTTCATTTTCTTCCAGAAGATTACATTCATATACATGTGCAATCGGATATGCTGTCTGAATCTGTGCTCTGACGCGATTATTTTTATTCTCGTACATTCTGACAATCACGCCGTTTCCATCTTCTGCTTTTTTGATGACTTCCACAAAACAGCTCTCCTGACTGCATTTCAGAAAGCTTTCGTATTCTCCGCCGCAGCCCTCCTGCCTTCCGGTTCTCTTTGCCAGCATCGGCACATTCAGGTTGTATGCCATCTCTACGGTTTTCGCTTCCTGCCATCTTCCCGCATGCGGATAGATGGAATAGGTAAATTCATGCTCTCCGATATCAGCATCTTCGTTCGGATAGGTTCCGGATTTGATCAGAGTCAGACTCATATCACCTTTTTTGATTCCATATCCATACTTACAGTCATTGAGCAGACTGATTCCGGAACTGTTTTCTGAAAGATCCGCCCACTTGTGTCCACACGCTTCAAATTTCGCCGTATCCCAGCTGTAGTTGTTTGTCGTCTCACGTTCCACATTTCCAAACTGGATTTCATATGACGCTCTTGTCGTATTGACATCTACCGAAAAATGTGTTTTCAAAATCACATGATGCGTTTTCCAGTCTGCTTTCGTCCGGAAGTCAATCCTCGGGATCTGGTGATACAGACATACCTGCTGCGTCACTGTCGAATCAAGGAATCCACATTCAAATTCCACTACCATGCGGACTTCTCCATTTTCAATAACTCTTGCCGGAGAATACCAGTCTGCCTCATAAGGTTTTCTCTGATAAAACACGTCAATGTCCCAGTTATCCCACTGCATCGGACGGTCTTCATATGTCCGTAGAACGTTACCGCACCTGCCTTCCTGAATCAGCTCTTTTTCTGCTTCTTTTTCATAGAGCGACGTAATTTCCATCTTCTCATTAAAACAGACCTTGATAAATGGATTCTCAAATGTGTAATCCCATTCTTTTCCGGTACTTTCTTCGAGTAATTCCTCTGTTTCATATAATTTTTTATATCCAAGCGGCGGAATATGGCTTACATAGAGCAGATATCTGCCATCTGCCGTTTTTTGCGCAGGCACATTTCTTCCGTCTTCATCTACAAGTCTCGGGATTTCTGTTCCATCATCCAGCACTACGAGATCATCTCTCTCATATCCCTGGGTATTCATCACTACGACGCCTTCTTTTTCCATTGAAAGCCTGCCGACAGCCGCGGATACAACCCGATTCAATTCCTCTTTTCCCGCCTCTTCAATTTCATGATATTCTTTATCTGTCTGTTCGTACACCGGTTTGATACTGGAACCCGGTACAATATCATGGAACTGGTTGATGAGAAGAATATCCCAGCCCTTGTCCAGCACATTTTGAAGCTGTTCATCTTTTTCTATACCGGCCATACAGGAGGCCGTCTCCATCTGCGTGTACAGAATCTCGTTCTTTCTGTTACTCCGCTTGTTTCTTGCCATGGAAGTCAGAGTTCCCCTGTGGTATTCGAAATACAGTTCTCCATCCCAGGTCGGCATGTCCGGAAGATCGTGTATCTTTTCATATGTCCGGTCAAAATAATCCTGTTCAAATTCCTGACGGATTTTCGGAATTCCCGGTATTCCGTATTTCAGCCTTTCGGCACTCTCCAGCATTTCTTTGGTCGGACCGCCGCCTCCATCGCCGAATCCAAAGAGCATCAAAGTATCTTCTGTCAGATCACGGTTCTGGAACCGTTTAAATGTTCCAAGCGCCATATTCGGGTTTACAATTCCTGTATAGGTCGTTGTATTTCTTGTATCAGAGAAAGAAATATTCAGTCCCTGATCCTTATCATAATCCGTTGTTGTCGGCATAAATGCAAAGACTTCCGATCCATCGATTCCCTTCCATATGAATGTGTCATTCGGAAGCTGGTCGTACTGATTCCATGCGATTTTCGTTGTCATGAAATATGGAATTCCGGATTTTTTCAGAATCTGCGGCAGTGCGGCAGAATAACCGAAAACATCAGGGAGCCACAGAGATTTACTTTCTTTTCCAAACTCCTCCAGAAAGAAACGATGCCCCTTGATGATCTGTCTGACAAGTGATTCTCCTCCCGTCAGATTGCAGTCTGCTTCCAGCCACATGGCTCCGTCTACTTCCCATCTGCCTTCCCGGATCCGTTCTTTGATTTTCTCATACATTTCCGGCTCCTGCTCTTTTACAAACTGATAGAGAATCGGCTGACTGGACATGAATTTATAGTCCGGATACTGCTCCATGAGACGAAGTACAGTAGAAAAGCTGCGAAGTACTTTCTCCCTTGTCTGCTCCACCGTCCAGAGCCATGCAATATCAATATGTGTATGCCCGATGGCGCTGACTGTCGGGCACTCCCGTTCTTCACTATAGAAAGCTTCTTTTAAAATCTGTTCAGCCTTTTCAATCGAACTGTAAAATTTCTCCGAGTATGCATCCCGCAAATCAAGTGCATCCAGCGCCGGTGCCATACTTTGAAGTACTCTTCTGTAGTTTTCTTCGTCCGCCTTTTTCAATACATAGGCACTCTGAAGAGGAATCAGCAAATCATAATACAGTTTCTGTACCCGGTCATCTACTGCAATAAGGTATGTATGAATCACAAGATCCCCTTCTACCATCCCGCTATAGGCAAGAACCGCAATTTCATAAGAGTCACCGGCCTTTGCCTTTCCTGAGATTGTCACTTCCCGATGATTCACATCAATCCCCTGAATCAACTGTCCGTCCAGATAGAAAATCATCTGCGGATTCGTTGCATCCCATTCACCTTCCCGTCCTGTTGTAATCAGGAACTCCACATGCTTCCCGTCCATAGATTCCGGGATCGTAATTGTTGTACGGAACCACCGGTGGGCATCCACCTGATTCCACGCCGTTCCCATTACATAGTCTTTCCATTGTCCATCAATTGCACATACATGCCCGTCCTTTTTCTTTCCTTCCAGGCTTTTATAGGCTGTAATTTCTCTTTTTTCTACAATAATCATCTTTTCGATATCTTCTCTCAGCCTTTGCGCCCGCCCCAGTTCAAAAATCAGATTCATATTACCTCCCGGTGCCATAAGCTATATTATAGGTTGGATATAGCGTATCATTTTTTGTGCAATATGTCAATTCCTGACGGGTGTTTTCCCCAATAGTTGTAAATTCTTTGAACAATTTCTTCTATAAACAGGAAAATCCCGAAGTTCATCTCCGGAATTTTCACTGCATACATTGCTGCCTTGTTACTTCTTCTTCCAGTACACCTGAAATGCTTCTTCCTCAATATCAAACAGCGGTTTCCAGGTCAGATCCCGATACTGAAATTCCAGCCCTGTTTTGCGTACTTCATCAGCTGCCTTTTGACCGTCAAGATCCAGTTCCAGAAAATTCTTGTCACCGCTCAAGGCCGCCAGGACATATGGTCCGTACAGCAGGGTATGAAGTTCCGGACGGTCCGGGGTCTTTTCCAGATAAAATCCGCACGGGAACAGGCAGCGGATTTCATGCCTGCCTTCCGGCACATCCATCTGGATATATCCATCCGCTTCGGTCCATCCATTCTGTTCCACACTATCCATCCAGATTTTTCTTCCTTCCCGGCTCCATTTTGGAATCCGGATATACATCGGGAATTCTCTCTTGCTTTCCACTTCCAGAATAACCGATTCCGGAGCTTCCATCTCTGTTTTCTGACGGATGGTGATTCCGGCCTCTTTCCATTCCAGCCTGGATTTTACAAACAGATTGACAAACAGTTTCTCTCCCTGATATGCGTAAATCATATCGGCATATTTGAAATGACTCTCCATTCCCGTTCCATGGCAGCAGGAATTCTCATGCTCAAATTCTTTATGGAATCCCGGAGCCAGCGGCATAAAGTATACCGTTTCTCCCGTTGCACCATGTTCTCTGCCTCCAAGAATATGATTGGTCATTGTCCTCTCATAATAATCCATCATTTCCTTTTTATTCTCATACCGGTACAGCTCTTTTGTGAGCTTCAGCATATTATAGGATGCACAGCTTTCCGCTGTATGCTTTGTCAGGAGATTCCCGATGCACCCCGGACCGTGAAACATCTCATTTTCTCCGGTTCCTCCGATCGTATATAAGTGCGACTCTGTTACCGCTTTCCAGAAATAGGAAGCAATGTCATAATACCGCTTTTCTCCGGAGGCACGGAATATTTCCATTGCCCCTATCACCTGAGGAATATGCTGATTCGCATGCAGGTTTTCCAGCGCATCAATCCCTTTTTCCATTGGCAGAAACAGCTTTTCGTTATCAAAATATCCGGCGGTCTCCAGGAATTCTTTCTTTCCGGTAATCCGGTACAGTCTGGCCATGACGTCATTCATTCCACCATATTCACCCGCAATGTACATTCCCCACATCTTCATCCGCTTTTCCCTCGGAAGCCCCGAAAGACGGCGATATACCCACTCACCAAGTTTTACGGCAATTTCAAGTGCCTGGTCAATTCCGACAAACTCATAACAGTCCAGAAGACCTGCAAAAATCTTGTGAAGTGTATAATAAGGAGCCCATATCTCAGGATACGGGGTGTATTCCTCCAGCTTATCAAACTGATCTTCCGGGTACCCGCTTAAAAATCCTTTCCGGATTCCCGGTATTTTTTCAAAAGCATCCTGACATTTGCCAAGTTCCTCAATCATATAACATGCTTTTTCTTTAATCGTTTTGTTTCCGCCTGCCTTATAGCAAAGCGCAAGCGCTGACAGATAATGACCGCTTGTATGCCCTTTGAGATGACATTCCGGCGCGTCCCATCCGGTCATCGGCTCTGCTCCTTTCACATCCAGCCCGCTGGCCTCCCTGAAATTATAAAGCATTCTGTCATCATCCATCTGAAGCAGAAATTCCTGCATCTCCTCCTGTGCTGTATAAAATCTGCTTCCCTCCTCCAGGACTGCTTCTCCATGGTCAAAATAGCCAATCAGCGGTTCTGTGTTCTTTTCCACTTTCTGAATCTCTTTTTTGACTGTCACTTTGCAGAAAACCGGAAAGTCCAGGCCGTCCAGCATGCCTTCCTCCCGAAAGTTTCCGACCCGTTCATATACTCTTTGCGCACCCTCTTTCCAGTTTATCCGGTGTACCAGTGTCTTCCCGTCTCTGGTATGAATCACAGCCACATACGGAAGATAAACCTGTACCCCCGCCTGTGCCTCCAGCTCCGGTTCTTCTACACTTTCAACCACTATTTGAGGCTTCTCTTCCAGGATACAGACTTTATACTCTTTCTCCTCTGTAACACCGCCGGCACAAAATGTTGCCCATAGTGAGATCGTCCGGTCTCCCGTCCCGTACGGAGGTCTTTTTACATTTCCTTCAGAATCCAGGAAGCGCTCGTGTCCTGATTTCCAGATAATTTCTGACCCATACTTTCCCTTTTTGGGAAGATTCAGATTAAACTCTACTGTATTCAGATTACCAAGGTACAGGGCTTCCATGTCTTTTTTGATGATTTCTTTCGCTTCCACGTTCTTTCTCCTTTTCATTTGCTCTTTAAAAACAGATTGGTGTAAAAATGGAGCCATTGCTCCATAGATGTTCTTTCATCTAGTCTGCAACGGCTCCTGTGGAGATATAGTTCTCCGTATCCCGTCTGACATCCTCCAAAGTGATGGATGCAAGTTCTCTTTCCATTGCGGTTTGCACACGTTCCAGCTTATCATCCAGTATTCTGTGAATATTTCTCCCGACAGGACAGTCGGCATTTGGATTCTCATGAAAGTGGAACAGTTCTCCATTTTCAATACACTCCACTGCACGGTAAATATCGAGAAATGTGATTTCACTTAATGGTTTGGCAACCGTTGTTCCTCCTGAACCCCGTGCCACATTTACAAGCCCCGCCGCCTTCAGCTGCAGAAGAATCTTCCGGATAATCACCGGATTTACATTGGTACTCTCCGCAATTAAACTGCTTGTGACCTTATGATCTTTTCCAAACACATCGATACAGGCAAAAATGTGTACTGCCAGAGTAAATCTACTTGAAATCTGCATCGTAAATTCCTCCTTCATGCATACTATTTTATCCGCATTTCGATGTAATGTCAACGATTACAATATGGTCTAACGGACAAAATTTGTTCTGATCGGATCTTCCTTTTCCGGCAGTCCATATGTTTCTTTTCCGAGCTTAATACTCTTCATCAGAAATGCCATATTTCTGGCAAGTGTGCGCATACTCTGCAATCCTTCCGCATCCTCTGCGGCCTCTCCCGGCTCTCTTCCGTGAATGCTGTTCCAGTACTGTCCGGATGCTACCGGCATGCCTGAAATAGTAAAAAATTTATTCAACTCATCAAAAGTAGAGGAAAGTCCACCTCTTCTGGCTACTGCCACCGCAGCACCGACTTTCATTGTTTTATCAAAATGTGTACTGTAGAAAAGTCTTGTCAGAAATGCTACCAGTGTTGCATTTGCTGACGCATAATAGACCGGTGATCCTACAACAAGTCCGTCACATTCCTCAAACTTCTCTGCCGCCTGATTTACAATATCATCAAAGACACATCTGCCTTTCTCGAAACACTGCCCGCAGGCTATGCAGCCTCTGACCGGCTTGTTTCCGACATGCAGAATTTCTGTCTCAATTCCCTCTTCTGCAAAAATTTTTTCCATTTCCTGCAAGGCAATCGATGTATTCCCGTTTTTCTTCGGACTTCCATTGATCATCAATACTTTCATGATATGTACCTCCTGACTCAAAATTGATGTTTCCCAACAATACTATTATAACACCAGAAGGCCGGTTTTCAAATCTTCTTTATAACGGCCGGAAAGGATATCCGGCTGCCCGCCGGAGCAATCACAGGAGTTTCTGAAACTCTTCCACTGTCGTTCCATATTCCTCTGCCGCCTGCTCCAGCGTCAGAAGATGTTTCCGGTAAAGATTAATCAATGTTTCTTTTCTGCCCTCCATCTGTCCTTCTTTTCGGAGTCCTTCCTCATACTGCTCCTGATTGAACTCTTCCAGAATCACGTCCTTCACCTCCGCACTGTTTTTCTTCAGGAATTCTTTCAGTATATCCTGTTCAATACAGTTCTTCTGAGCTTTCCGAACCGCTTCTTCTATGGAAAATCCATGCTTCTGGTTCTCCCGGACCTCGTTTACAAAGTATGCGTACTCCCACAAAATTTTGCAGTTTTCCAACAATTCTTCGTTATGTCCCAGGTTAATATTAATCACCATTACATTGCACTCCAAAGCTGCCTGCCCTGTGAATTCCGATTTCATGAACGCATCCGAAAGCTTCAATTCCTGGTATTCGTCTTCCGCCTTTCCTCCATTATAGAATACCACATATACCGGAACCGGTAAAGGAATCTGCCCGGAGCTGTAAATATTAAGGTCCATTTTCTTTATATAGTTTTGATAAATTCTCGCCAGATAGAAAAGTCCACGTACGGGCATATTCGGATTCACTGTGCTTTGGTGTTCGTACAGATTCATAATGCTGGAAAAAAGAAAAGATACGTCGTTTTTCATTCCTACATAAATAACATCTTCCAGTGTTGTAATTTCCATTTCATCGGGGTTTGTGTAAGAAGAGTTGTTCAATGCATTGTAGAGAGATAAAAGATTTTTCCTGTCCCGGAAGATCATTCGGAAAAGTGTGTCTTTGTACTTTCGATTAACACTGCTGTTTTGAGATATGGTTTTTCTGTGAGTTTTAGATATGGTTTTTCTTTGCTTTTTACGCATAGGCAGAAGCCTCCTTTGAATTGAAAATAAATCAGATTTGAACATAGATTTGTGATTAGATTACTCTCTCAGCATAGCAGAATCCGCGGTAAAAAGCAAGGGCGCAGATTTTTCTGCGCCCCAAAAATACTTATGTAATTTTTAGCCTTTAATACCAGACTGTGCAACACCTTCAATGAACTGCTTCTGGAAAATAACAAAAACAACAATCATCGGAATAACTGCCAGTACTGCACCGGCCATCTGTACAGGATAATTTGTCGCATACTGTCCTTTCAGAAGTGACAATGACGGTGCAAGTGTCATCTTCTGAGGATCTGAATTGACAATTAACGGCCACATAAAGTCGTTCCATGCAAATCTTGCTGTGAAAATTACCAGCGCTACAATACCCGGTTTTACAAGTGGTAACATAATCTTTCCAAAAATCTGGAAACGGTTACATCCATCCAGCAGCGCCGCCTCTTCCAGTTCCTTTGGCAGAGACATGAAGAACTGTCTCAAAAGGAAGGTACCAAACGCACTAAAGAGGTTTGGAAGAAACAGGCCGGGAATTGTGTTGGCAAGTCCTAAATTCTGAATAATCAGATACTGTGGAATCAGGAAAATCTGTCCCGGAACCATCAGAATTGCTAACAAAATCAGGAACAGTGCATTCTTAAACGGAAATTCGATTCTGGCAAAACCATAAGCCGCCATTGTACAGAATGCTACCTGAAATAATACTGTCAGTACAGTAACAAACACTGTATTAAGATAAATCTTTGCAAATGGTAATACGTCAAATACATACTGATAAGATTCCGTATTTAAACTTTCTGGAAGAATTGTCGGAGGAATTTTCATAGATTCCGGCAATGTCTTAAATGATGTAAAAATCATCCAGAGAAACGGGAATACAGTGATTGCAATACCGGCAATCAATATAATATGTATAATTAAATGGCTTCTAGCCCTCGCTGTTTTCACGATATCTCATCCTCTCTTTTAATCGTAGTTAACCCATTTCTTCTGTCCCCACAGCTGAATCACTGTGATAATCATAATGATTACGAACATAAAGATAGAAATGGCTGCCGCATATCCTTTATATCCATATACGAACGCGTTCTGATAGAACAGTACGTTTACAGTCTTAATTGCGTTAAATGCCGGGTTCTTATCCATGTCTATCATCATGTAGAGTGTATCGAACACCTGGAATGCACCAATTAATCCTGTGATCGTTACGAAAAAGATTGTAGGAGATACCAGCGGGATTGTAATCTTAAAAAACCTTTGCACAGGACCCGCGCCGTCAATTTCTGCAGCTTCATAATATGATTTCGATACTCCCTGCATACCCGCAAGAAGAATGATCATATTATAACCGGCACCACCCCAGATACCAACCAGCATAACGCAGAACAATGCCGTGTGCGGGTTTGTGAGCCAGCTTTGACCTTCGATTCCGAAAATTCCAAGCACTTCGTTCAGAATACCATAATCTCCATTGAAGATCAGTTTCCAAACAAGGGCTACCGCTGCCGCCATGGTAACTGACGGCAGGAAGTAGATGGTTCTGTATAACCCTTTCCCTTTGATTTTTGAATTCAGGAATGTAGCCAATACCAGCGAAATAATTAATCCAACCGGTACAGTAATAACAGCGTATAAAAACGTATTTTTCAGTGCCAGAAGAAGTTCCGGCTCATTAAACAACTGTTTATAGTTTTCTATTCCGTTAAATGTTGCCATATTAAACTTGTTTACATCGTTAAAACTGAACCAGAAGTTCTGAAAGAATGGAAACACGTAAAATATGAACAATCCGATTGTAACCGGTGCAATGAAGAGATATCCGGCAACCCAGTCCTTTTTCTGACGTCTGGTTGCTTTTTTCTTCACCGCCTTAGTATTTGCTTTACTCATAGTATCACCTTAATTATTTAGAATTCATTTTTTCAAGGATCGGATCCTGTTCTTTTGCAATGTTTTTACATGCATCTGCAAGATTTGTTTCACCTTTCCAAGCTGGTTCAAGATATTTCTTTTCAACCTGGCTGAGCTCAGATGTTACTTTGCAGTGAGGCAGTAATTCGGAGTTTGCTACATTGTCAAGGAATACCTGGCAGTCTACTTCGTCATGTGCATCAACAAAATACTGCTGGCAGTCATTTCTTGCAGAAATACATACTCCGGATTCACCCTGAATCTTCTGAGCTTCTTCGCTTCCTAACCACAGAGCGAATTCTTTTGCTTCTTCTGGATGTTCTGTATTTGCAGATACAGAGAATGCAAGTCCGTTGATGATATCTGTATCTTTTCCGTTGAATGTAGGTCTCTTAGCAATACCGTACTTTCCTTCCAGAGTCTTGTTGTATGATGTAATCATATAGTTTCCGGAGAAGTACATTGCAAGCTGTCCACCCTGGAACATTGCATCCGGGTCTGTATCGGACATCTGCTGAAGTGTAGGAGACAGTCCGTCTAATACAAGATCAAGCCATGGCTGGATACCGTCGATTGTAGCCTGTTCGCCCCATCCGGATTTCTCATTTCCTTCGCTCAGGAAATATCCGCCGTTTGCATATACAGTTGCATCATATGTTGTCTGTCCGGAGTTTCTGTTGATTGCTGTCGGGTACACACCTTCCGGAAGTCCTGCTGCCTGAAGATCTTCGCATGTCTTGCGGAAGTCTTCAAATGTCCATCCGTCCTGCGGATAAGCAACGCCTGCCTGGTCAAAGATTTCTTTGTTATAGAATACTGCGTTGGTATCGAAGTCTTTTGGAATTCCGTAAAGTTTACCGTCTACTGTATATCCATCTACCAGCGGAGCCGGGAAGTTCTCATGAACTTTCAGATCAGATTCTGCTTCTGCATCTGTCAGATCCATAAGGATACCTGCATCTGCATATTCTTCTACATGAAGAACATTCATTGTGATGATGTCCGGAGCACTTCCGCCTGTTGCACTTGCTTCCAGTTTTGTCCAGTATTCGGACCAGGTTGTAAGCTGAGTAGTAACATTAACGTCTGGATGCTCTTTGTTGTATGCTTCTGCCATTTTTTCCATTACAGGCTGCTGGTCAGAATCCCATACACTCATTACCAGTTCTACTTTTCCATCTTTGCTTCCACCGCTTTTACCGTCACCGCCGCATCCGGCAAGGAGGCCAGCGCCGAGAAGAGCTGTCAAACCAACAGCCGTAATTTTTTTGAGGTTCTTTTTCATAATAACACTCTCCTTTTCTTTTTTAGCTTTCGCCAGTTTCTCGCATATATGAAATGGTGTCCCATTTACATATCAAACATTAATTTCTTAATGTATCCAGATCCACTACAGCACCACCGTGTAATCTGGACTCTTCAGCAGCAAGCGCACAGTAGTGACTTTCTACAGACTGCTCTACTGTTGTAGTTCTTCCGGAAGGGCCCTTCCCTTCGAGCAGCATATCAATAAACTCTTCTACCATTCTGACATCTCCGCCGCCGTGTCCGGAGAAATCCGTAGCAATTTTGTTTACATCGATTGTCTGCGTTTCTTGACCAAACGGTGTAATCTGAATTGTATTAGCTGTCATATCGGCGATAATCTCGCCTTTTGTTCCCATAAACTTTGCATAACGGCTTCCAGTTCCTGTAAAGCCGCACATCGTATGGCTGATCGTTGAACCATCTGTCATCTTTAAGTTCACGACCTGATGGTCAACCACATTATTGTCACAGTAATACACGCACCGACCATATGGTCCCGTCTTGATCGCCTCTGTTACACTCTCTACTGTAGGATGCAGCGTCAGTACATTCACCGGCCACTCTGTATGACCATTTTCAACGCCAATTTTCGGATGTTTCAGATAAATCTTCTCTGCATCATACGGACAACTGTCCTTTACTTTACATCCATCCATACAGCGGTGAGCAGCACCTTCCGGAGCGCATTCTTCTTTGAATAAGTATGTATCCCCAAAAGAAGATACCGACTCGCATGTCTTTCCTGTCAGCCACAGCAGTAAATCCATATCGTGACAGCACTTCTGCAAAATCATAGGGCTGGTCGTATTGGAATTTCTCCAGTTTCCTCTGACAAAACTATGTGCCTGATGCCAGTATCCAACATTTTCAATAGACATAACTGAAACAATATCACCCGCTACTCCCGAATCAATAACTTCCTTTACTTTAGAGTAGATAGGTGTATATCGGAGCACATGACATACAATAACCTGTCTGTCGCATTCTTTCGCGACTTTAACCAATTCTCTGCACTCATCCAGATCCGGTGATATCGGCTTTTCAAGAAGCAGATGATATCCTTTTCTCAACGCCGGTATAGCCTGTCTTACATGCTGCTGATCCTGCGTTGTGATAAACATCACATCAGCAAGCTTGTCCTGTGCAATCAGATCCTCCGCACTTGTAAAACATCTTTCCTGAGGAATATGGAACTCTTCCGCCACTTCCTCTACCTTGGCAGGATCGATGTCTGCGATTGCTACAATTTCCATTTTCTCCGGAAACTTTTTTACTGCCTGTGCGTAAGTATCTTTCCCGCGGCTTCCCAGGCCAGCCAAAGCAATTGTAATCTTACCGCTCAACATTACCCCTCACTTTCTTCCTTTATATTGTGTTTTTCAACTATCGATTGACTTAATTATATAGTTTTTTATGCATAAATGCTTTTCTTATTGTCCTGTTATCTTGTCAAATCATCCTGCTTTTAGTCTAATTGCATAATACAATTTCTTATCATTTGTTTTGTATGTACACCTTGTCCTATTTTTCCGTCTGATTTTTGTATATTAGCACAATAAAGTGGCGTTTTAAAAAAGCGGCGGAATTTATATGCTGTCAACGCTTCCACATAAATTCCGCCGTTTACATTTATATTTGCTTTTTAGGCAATTTCATATGTCTGTTTCTCAAAATCGACTGTTACCTGTGTTCCGTCTGAGAAGGTTGTTCGCTGAATCATCGGATTGTTGTCTATCATCTCATGACGTACCATTTCGCATTTTGCAACTTTTTCATGAAGATCCGAAACCACTTTGCAGCGTTTGATATCTTCTTCCAGCTTTAATTCCACACCTGCTTCAAATGCACCGTCAAAATTCGGATAAGCGGCATCGCGGATCAGGTATGGCGCTCCGCCGTTCAGAAGCGCATACAGCATGTAGTCTTCTTCTTCACTCACTTTATCCATCATCCACGGTTCGATCACACAGTCATGATAAACAAGGTTGTAAAGCGGTACCGGAATTCCCTGTTTTGGTTCTCCCGGCTGACGCAGCATGAAATCATACGGTGCGTAGTGGCAGAATACCAGACTTGGTACTGCCCAGTCACTTACCTCTTCGGAACTCGGAAGAATTCCTTTTGAAAGAAGGTATTCAAAGCATTTTGCACGGAATTCATAACAGTCTCTTCTTGTCATCCTGTGCATCGGATTATCGCACTCGTCTCCTTCATTGCATGTAAATACGTCCAGATAAGCGCCGTCCAGACGGATTCCGTTTTTCTCAATCTCCTGGAAATTTCTCTTTACATAATAAGGGGCCTGTGTTGCGCACAGATAGGACTGTGGTCCACCTGCCCATCTCTGATGTTTCGGAATGCTTCCGTCTGTGAGGCGGCATGCATAATTCTCATCAAAACTTGGAGCTGCCAGATAGTAATCTCTGTACTGGTCATGAATTCCAAACATATATCCGCACTCATGCATCGTGTCTGCCAGAGATTTCATGCCTTCCCATCCGCCGGCCTCTTTACATGCCGGAAGGTAATCCGGATGCTGGTTGTCATATCCCGGCTGTGCCCATCCGTCCAGATGCAGATACAGCTTTTCCACACCGAGATCATGAAGATGGCGGATTTCTTTTTCTCTTGTTTCAAATGTAGTCAGATGGTTGTTTTTCTCCGGATTTTCCGGGTCAAAGAAATCGGAATCCGGCTGTACTACCGTCTTGATTCCCTTATGTACAAATGCACATCCGATCAGATCATTTACGGAAGGATTTCTTGCAGCTTTTTCTTCCAGAGTTCTGAGTCTTCCCTGTTCATTGACATAATTTCTGTATACTTTACAAAGATCGTTGTAGTCGCAGTCAGATAACAGAGTATATTTCATAATTCTTCTGTAATCCATTTTTCCAAGACTTGGCTCAAATCTCACACTGACATGAGAATATGGCCCGTTTGCCGGATGCTCTGCCTGGTATCCTGCATTCCACGGTGTCACGCAGATCGCAATATATCCGGAGCGTCCGCGCACCTGACCGAACCACGGCATATATCCTCCGGCAGTTCCGAAAAATCCATCGAAAATTACCGGTTTTAATTCCTCCGGCCATGTATTCGGGATCAGCATCCCCTGCTCCTGATTCAGAAGTGTATACCAGTCTTCTTTCGCTTCTTCAAATTCCATTTCTCCCGGCCAGAGTACTTTCTGAACCTGAAGCCCCTCTTCTTTTACAGGAATCCACTCAAAATATACTTCTCCGGTTGCCTCTTCAATCCATACAAATGTTTCAAAAGTATACGGAACTTCTGTGCCGTTCACACAAAATCCTTCAAAAACACTGAGGATTCCGCTTCCCGTTCCATTCTCTGCTTTTTCATGTGAAATTCTGCAGGCATCCTGAAACAGAAATTCTCCTTCTTCACAAATCATCTTCGGTACATAATTACCGGCCCATCTCCATACTTCCTGATCTCTTCGCATCTCAAAGGTCAGCTTATTCTCATCGAATATAAGAGTTGTGCCTGCTTTCGTGATCTCAATCATACCAATTTCCTTCCTTTTTGTCCATTTTGTTCAGTTTCACCCTATTGTATTTCCAATTATACATTGTTTTGCATAAACCCGCTTGCCTTATTATCTGATTTTCTTGTTTTATTATCCATATTCTGCTACAATAACGATAAGGAGGCATCTTCATGACCTATGTAAAAACACATTTAAAAAGAGAAATTGTTATTAATTCCATTATTACCATACATTATTTTGAATACATGCGGGATTTTATTTTTCACGGCGAAGCTCATGATTTCTGGGAATTTGCCTATGTAGACAAAGGAAGTGTCCGGATTCAGGCCGGTGAGGAACAGTATCTTCTTCATGCGGGTGATATCATCTTCCACGAGCCAAACGAATTTCATGCAATCGAATCTGTCGGCAATACATCTCCGAATCTTGTTGCCGTATCATTCGTTACCCACTCTTCTGCCATGCAGATATTCAGGCAGAAACGTTGTACTTTGACGATGGAAGAACGCACTCTCATATCCAAACTGATCAGTATTGCGCGCGAGACACTTGCCACCCCGATGAATCTTCCGTCCATCGAGCAGGTCAAACTCCGCCCCAATATTCCATTCGGTTCTGAACAGCTGATTCTTCTTTATCTGGAGCTTTTCCTGATCACTGTCGCAAGAAATCACGCCAGCACCCAAGGCGTTTCCCCGCAAAACCCGGTGCCAAAGATTTCTCCGGAGCGCGTAATGAACAAGAGTGAACGTATAGAAAAAATCATTGAATATATGGAATTTCACATCTGCGAACAGCTTACAATCTCGGATATCTGCGAGGCACATTCTCTAAGCCGTTCTGCCCTGCAGTCCCTGTTTCACAAAGAAAAGGGCTGCGGTGTTATCGAATACTTTAACAATATGAAAATTGAGCGCGCCAAGGATATTATTCGTGACGGCACGATGAATTTCACGGAGATTGCATATTTTCTTTCCTACAGTTCGCTGCAGTACTTTTCCAAACAATTTAAAAAAGCAACCGGAATGTCTCCGCTGGAGTATTCTTCCTCCGTAAAGGGTATCAGCCGGTCGCTCCGTAAAACAGATACAGGGAGAAACACTTAAGTTTCTCCCTGCTGTTTTTCATTGCTATATTATTTATCTCCATATCCGTCCGGATTCTGGCTCTGCCATCTCCAGGAGTCTTCACACATTTCTTCCAGTCCGCGTTCTGCTACCCAGTGCAGTTCGTTCTTCGCCTTTGTAGCGTCACAGTAACAGGTTGCAATGTCTCCCGCACGGCGAGGTTTGATCTCGTATGGGATCTCTTTTCCACATGCCTTGCTGAATGCTTTTACCATATCAAGTACGGAATATCCATTTCCTGTTCCCAGGTTGTATACGGATACGCCTGCTTTTTCTTTCAGCTTTTCTACTGCGCGTACATGTCCAATGGCAAGGTCTACAACGTGGATGTAATCACGTACTCCTGTACCGTCATGGGTATCGTAATCGTTTCCGAATACACCAAGTTTCTCTAATTTGCCGATAGCAACCTGAGTAATGTACGGGATCAGGTTGTTCGGGATTCCTTTCGGATCCTCGCCGATTTTTCCGCTCTTATGCGCACCGATCGGATTGAAGTAGCGGAGCAGTACCACGTTCCATTCCGGATCTGCTGTATGTAAATCCGTCAGGATCTGCTCTAACATCCATTTTGTCCAGCCGTATGGGTTGGTACATGTTCCTTTCGGGCATTCTTCAGTGATCGGGATAAATGCCGGATCTCCGTAAACCGTTGCAGAAGAGCTGAAAATAATGTTCTTCACTCCATGATTTCTCATTACATCACACAGCACGAGTGTGCCTGCTATATTATTGTCATAGTATTCGATCGGTTTTACAACAGATTCTCCTACTGCCTTGAGTCCTGCAAAATGAATAACAGATTCGATGTCTTCTTCTTTATCGAAAATTTCATTCATTGCCTCTTTGTCGCGGATGTCTGCTTCATAGAATTTCACGGTTTTGCCTGTGATTTCTTCCACTCTTCTCAGAGCTTCTTTAGAAGAGTTATATAAATTGTCCACAACAACCACTTCATATCCTGCATTTAAAAGTTCCACACAGGTATGGCTTCCGATAAAGCCTGCTCCTCCTGTTACTAAAATAGACATGCCTTTTCCTCCTTGATAAATTGATTGATTTCTTACATTATCAGGTTGATTATATCACATTTTAAACTATTTTTGATACTTTTTCACGATTTCGTTCATTGTATCCCACTTTGCTTCCATATCCTTGACCAGTGTAAACTGTGTTCTGCATCTGTCCAGATTGTGGTTTTCTCTGTGGATCTTGAAATAATGATCGCCTTCGAGATAGTCTGTCAGGAACCGCATACCGCACTCGAATGTCATCACTTTGGCACCCATCGGAAGCAGCTCAACTTCTCTTGGAGTGAGCTTGCCGCCGCATCCTTCCAGATATCCGTTTACATATACGTCGAACAGATTCATATCACAGGATACTTTGCTTAAATCCTGTTCATCCTCTGCCGCTGTACTTGCACCAAAACGAATGGAATCACCAAAGTCATGCATCGCAAGACCCGGCATTACTGTATCAAGGTCGATGACGCAGATGCCCTTTCCGGTCAGGTTGTCAATCATAACGTTATTTAACTTTGTATCATTATGTGTAACACGAAGCGGAATTTCTCCCTTTTCCAGAAGTTCTCCGAATACATTTGCCACGTCCTCATGTTCCAGAACAAAATTGATTTCATCCTGTACATATTTTGCGCGTCCGCAGACATCCGCTGCTACCGCCCTTTTAAATGTTTCAAATCTTGCTTTTGTATCATGGAAGCCTTTGATTGTCTCATGCAGGCTGTCTGCCGGATAATCTGCCAGAAGTCTCTGGAAGTTTCCGAATGCATATGCACTCTGGTAAAAGTCTTCCGGTTTTTCTACCTGATCGTAGCTGGAAGCATCTGTGATAAATTTGTAGGAACGCCAGTATTCTCCTTTATAGTCAACAAAGTATGGCTTACCGTCTACGGCCGGAATAACATTAAGTGTCTCTCTGTCCGGATCTCCGCCGTTTTCAATGATCTTCTTTCTCAGATAGGATGTTACTCCGATAATATTTTCCATCAGAGCTACCGGGTCTGTGAATACTTCTTTATTCATTCTCTGAAGAATCACTTTGATCTTTCCCATCTCTGCAATCTCAAATGTCAGAAGAAATGTATCATTGATATGTCCGTTTCCGTACGGTCTTTCATCAATCAGCATTCCTTCGTATTGAAAATTTGCAATCGCTTCATCGATCTGTACTTTATTTACACGCGCCATCTCTATTTGTCCTCCCATAATTTCTGCGGATATACTCCTGCGTCTTTAAGTGCCTGAATGGCAGCTACAACAACCGGTTTGTCTTCCTTATAAGTTACACCGTACCATTTGTCTTCCGATTCCAGAACAGTTACTGTTGCACGTTCTTCTCCAAGCAGTTTGCTTACAACAGCCGGGAGGAAGTATTCGCACTTCATCGGGTTTTCTTTCAGGCCACTCTCAAGGAATGCCGGGAATCCTGCCTTGATCTCGTCCAGAATACTTCTTGTGAATCCCCACATATTCATGGATACAAGTGTGTCCGGATCTACAGATACCCATGTTTCCCCATCGTCTTCAGAGTAGGCGATGCCTCCGTCTCTCTTCTCGATGCGTGTTCTTTCATTAATTGCAACAAGCTGTTTGTTCTCATCCAGCTCGCAGATTCCTCGTGCCACGTGGCCATTGTCTGTAACTGTATTTTTCAGACGGTAACCAACCATCGTGTAACGGTATTTATCGTCATCTTCGTGTGTTGTCAGATAGTTGTAAATCACTTCAAACGCATGGCGTCCGTAGTAGTCGTCCGCATTGATAACCGCGAACGGTCCGTCCACTTCATCGATGGCGCTTAAAACAGCATGTGCAGTACCCCAAGGTTTCACGCGTCCTTCCGGCACCTCGAAGCCCTCCGGAATGTTATTCAGATCCTGGAATACATACGCAACATCCATGATCTCTTCCATTCTCTTTCCTACTGCCTCTTTAAAATCAGCTTCGTTCTCTTTTTTAATAATAAATACGACTTTCTCAAATCCTGCACGCTTCGCATCAAAAATAGAGAAATCCATGATAATGTGTCCTTCTTTATCAACAGGGTCGATCTGCTTTAATCCGCCGTATCTGCTTCCCATTCCTGCTGCCATAATTACTAAAACTGGTTTTTTCATATCCGAAACCTCCTTATTTTTTTCAGAACTTTTCCGTTCCTCTTCACGCTTTTTGTTTCTGACATCATTGTATGATAAAACCGAGGAAAAATCTTTGTCTGATATTTGATTTCATTTGTACAATCTGCATTTTTTCTTTGACATTTTATACCGGAATGGGCTATGATGGAGACAGGAAGAAACCGATAGCGTATGATAATTAGAAAGGCGATGGATGCGATGACATATAAAGGAATTTCTTTTCGAAAAGAACTGCTTATTGACCAGTTATTTTCCCTTCATTATTTTGAATACATGAGTACTTTTTCTTTTCCTGGAGAATCTCATAATTTCTGGGAATTTGTCTGTGTGGATAAAGGGGAAGTCACCATCGGCGCCGGTGATCAGATCTACACACTGAAAAAGGGGGACATTGCTTTTCACGAGCCGAATGAATTTCACTGGGTAAAGGCAAATGGAAGCATTGCGCCAAATCTGATCGTTATCTCCTTTTCCTCAAAAAGCCCGATAATGAACTTTTTCCGGAAAAAGATTTTACGAACCGACGACTTTGCCAGAAGTCTGCTTGCCCGGATCATTACAGAAGCCGGCAATTTTCTGGAGGGCCGGCTTGACGATCCATATCAGACAGTGCTCCGTCCAAAGTCTTCTCAGCCTCCTGCTTCCGCCCAGCTGATTCAGCTTTATCTGGAGGAACTGATGATCTATTTCTACCGGAAATATTCCGATCTTTCCACCCCGGCAGACGAAAAGCCGGACAAGCCGGACAAGACCATGAAAGAAAATATCGATACAGAGGTCTTTAACCGGGTCGTTGCCTACCTCGGCCAGCACCTCTCCGGAAGGGTCACGATCGAAACAATCTGCAAAGACAATCTGATCGGAAGATCTCAGCTCCAGAAAATATTCAGCAAAAAATCCGGTCTTGGCATCATCGAATACTTTTCCAATATGAAGATCGAAGCTGCAAAGGAACTGATACGCACCGAACAGATGAATTTTACACAGATATCAGAAAAACTCGGTTACACCTCCATCCACTATTTTTCCAGGCAGTTTAAAAAGGTAACCGGAATGACACCTTCCGAGTACGCCTCATCCATCAAGGCCATGGCAGACCGGAGCCATCGCCCGCAGCCGGATCAGGATTCGGAATGATTTACACAGATCTAACATAATATTTGCACTTTATTTACAGGTTACTTTTATAATCAAACAACAAAACAGGAAATACAGGTGATTTTATGATTTATCAATATGGAGAACAACTCCTTCCCATTCCATTTTCCGAATGGGAAACAGCGCGGGAGCCTGCAATATTTGTAACAGACTCCAAACATGCTCCGGATATTCTGGAGCAGGCAAATATCATATATGAAAATGAAATTTCCTTATCCAAAATCCGGTTCTGCAAACTGGAAACCCAGCAGGAATGTCTCGTAAGCACTTTCTGCATTCCCAAACTGGCAGATGTCCTCGGAAGCAGATACCGCATTTACCTCTTTGTCAATCGTCATAATATCGTAATCGTAGATGATGATGGATTCTCCGACCGGCTGATATATCGAATACAGCAGAAGAAAGCACATCAGGGGGAGACAAAAGAACGGTTCCTCTATAATTATATTTCTGAGTTTATCAGTCTGGATCCGGAAATTCTGAGCAATTATGAAAAACGACTGTTTCAAATGGAAGAGGATGTCATACAGGAAAAAGTAAAAAACTTTCAGCACGAACTGATTCCCCTGCGGCGCGAACTGCTCACATTCCGCAGCTATTATGATGAAATCATGGATCTTGGACGCGCACTTGAAGAGAATGAAAATGGCTTTTTTATCAAGAAGCATCTCAAGTATTTTGGCACGATCGGAGACCGGGCCGACCGGCTGCTGAGTAAAACAAACCATCTGTTAGATTACGCACAGCAGATTAAAGAAGCCTACCAGTCCCAGATCGATGCCCGGCAGAACAACAACATGCAGTTCCTGACCGTAATTTCCACCATCTTCTTCCCGCTCACCCTCATCACCGGATGGTTTGGAATGAACTTCAAAAACATGCCGGGGCTCGACAACGGCTATGGAAACGTCGTCATACTCTGCATTCTCATCATCATACTATGCATCATTATATTCAAAAAGAAGAAGCTGATTTGATGTTTTTTTGGTTAATTTTTTGGGGACGTGTTCCGGCGTTTCGGAACCTGTCCCCAATGAAAAAAATCTGATAATTTGAGTTTACCCTTATTTTATGCGGCTTTCAGGCCTTTTTTACGTTTCGGGGACGTGTTCCGGTGCATCGGAACACGTCCCCAATATTAGCATTATTTAATTATTTCTTTATACTGTCTGTGATGTTCTAATGCTTCGGTCATTTCTGCCATGCGGCTGGTGTCTCCGATGAGGATGACGCCGCAGAGGCGGTTGTTGAGGAAGTAGTATTTCTGGTACTGTTTTTTTCCTTCGTCTTTGTATTCTACGGTTTTGTAGATGAGGTCCGGATTTTGTCCGTTATCGCCTGCTGCGAAGAGGGCGGTGTTCATACCGTGGAAGCTTAATGCTGCCGGTACGGTGCTGTAGGTGTTGTCGTCTCCTGCCGCCTGTGCTCCGGCTGTTTTTCCTTCTTCTACTGCCTGCGGCCAGATGGCGTAATTGATGCCTTCGTACTGTGCGCAGTCTCCGCATGCGTAGATATCCGGAATGTTTGTTTCCATCTTCTCGTTGACAATCACTGCTCGGTCTGTCTCAATGCCTGCTTCTTTTGCAAGTGCGGTGTTTGCTCTTACGCCGCAGGATACGATAACGAGTTCAGCCGGGATCACGGTGCCGTCAGCGAGGCGTACGCCTTCTGCTTTTTCGCCGCCTTCGATGGCTTCGATCTGTACGCCGGTGTGGATCTGGATTCCCTGTCCTTCGCTGATCTTCTTGAGCATTTCTCCTGCCGTTTTATCAAGCTGGCGTCCCATCAGTACCGGTGCCAGTTCCAGCACTGTCACTTCGCATCTGGATTTTTTGAGTTCCCATGCTGCCTCCAGGCCGAGAACGCCTCCGCCGATGACAACTGCGTGTTTTGTCTCTTTTAATTTCTCTGCTACTTTCTTTGTATCGGAAAGCCTCCGGATTGCAATGACTCCGTCTTTGTCCGCTCCTTTGATCGGCGGAATGAAACATTCGGATCCCAGTGCATAAATCAGTTTTGTATAATGATATTTGCTTCCGTCATCCAGATGTACTTCTTTTGCTTCCGGATCGATTTTGACTACTTCGTGTCCAAGAATCTGGTAAATATGATTTTCTTCGTACCAGGATGCGTCTTCCACTGCGATCTGTTCTTCATTCAGACCTGCCATGATGGATTTGGTCAGCATCGGACGGTTGTATGTCCGGTAAGGTTCATTGGAAATCATCGTAATGGTTCCGGTACGGTCTCTTTTCCGGATTGCTTCTGCCGCATAATGTCCTGCTGCTCCATTTCCAAGAATCACGTAAAAATTCTTTGTATCATTGGAAAATTCGTTCTCTTCCGCCTCCACTTCCACAAAGTTCTCCGGTCCTACTCCGCAAACCGGGCAGATGTCAATGGAGGAATCAAAAACAGCGCCGCAGACAAGACATTTTACCAGTGTCCTTGCTCCTTTTTTCTTCTTTGGATTCTCTTTTTCCTGAAGAAGACATCCGAAGTTAAATCCGTAATCAAAGGCATCCTGAAGCTGATTTTCGTCTGGTTTAAACCGTACACGGAATCCTTCTGTAACCTTCATATTCAGCTGTTTCAGTCTTTCGATCAGATGCGGCACGGCCTCTCCGCTCCATCCATAGCTTCCGAATGCGCTGGCGAGTTTTCCGCCGTGTGTTCCCGCAAAGATGGAAGTTGTAAGATCCCAGATCGGTTTCAGGGCTTCTCCGACAATTGTTGGTGACCCGAACAGAATACCGTCCGCAAATCCAAGCTCTTCAAGTACTTTTGCCTGATCAGCCTCTACCATATCATAGGCCCGCACATCGATATCCCCGCTTGCACGGATTCCTTCTGCAATCTTTTCCGCCAGGGATTTGGTATATCCGTAGGCGCTGACATATGGCATGATCACCGTTTTCTTCGGATTTGGATTGACTACTGTGCTCCACTCTTCGTAGGTATTCAAAATAAAGTCAATCTTATCATCGATAACCGGTCCGTGTCCGGTGCAGATCATGGAAATATCCAGCTCGCGCACTCTTTCCAGTGCTTTTAACATGAACGGCTTGAACGGCCCGATAATATTATCGTAATAATACTTCGTGGCTCTCATATAGCCTTCCCAGTCTGTCACCTTACTCAGCAGGACATCGTCAAATCCATAATGTGATCCAAAGGAATCGCAGGTAACAAGAATCTGATCTTCTTCAATATAAGTATACATCGTATCCGGCCAGTGCAGGTTCGGTACAAAGAGGAAGCGCAGTGTGCGGTCTCCGATCTTCATTGTCATGTTGTCTCTTGCCGGAATTCCGGTAAAGTCTCTGTTTACAATCTCTTTCAGAAATCCGAGGGCACAGCCTGTAGCGATGATTTTCATGCCCGGGTTCAGATCCAGAAGCCGCTCCACACTGCCTGCATGGTCTGGCTCGGTGTGCTCTACAACAAGATAGTCAATGCTCTCCACATCGGTAATTTCTTTGAGTTTTTCCAGATAATCATCGAAAAATTTCTCTTTTGCAGTTTCGAAGAGGATGGTCTTGTCCCCTGTTTTCAGAACGTAAGAATTGTATGTCGTTCCGAATTCTGTATACATGATAATGTCAAATACACGCAGATCGGCATCTACAATCCCTGTCCAGTAAAAGTTCTCCCTTAATTTCAGTGCTTTCATTCTCTAACCTCCGGTTATGCCTGATAAAAATAATAATTACTGTTTTCAGTATAATCCATATCGATAAAAAAATCCAGCTTTTTTTCACAATCTGCAATTCCTCTTTTCATCCGCATTCTTCGGCAAATGCGCAGACAAAGCCGCCGGGAATTTCGTTTCCCGACAGCCCCTTTGATTTAAAACAATCGTTTTTTCAAGAACAGTATTTCTAAGCCCTGCTCATGCCGTCTACACTCAGAATAACGCCTGTGATGTAGGATGCTTCTTCTGATGCCAGAAATACAAATGCGTTGGCGATATCTTCCGGCTGCCCGAGGCGGCGGAGCGGAATCTGTGCAATTAGTGGCTCAATCACTTCTTTCGGTACCGCTTTCATCATATCCGTCTCCGTAATTCCCGGTGCCACTGCATTGACACGGATTCCTTTCGGTCCAAGTTCCCGTGCCAGTGAAATCGTCATCCCATTTACCGCAAACTTGGAAGTCGGATAGGCTACTCCTGCTGCCTGTCCGGAGATACTTACCATCGATGAGGTGGATAATATCACTCCTTCGCCCTGCTCCACCATATAATCCACAACTGCTCTGGATGCATTAAACACGCCCTTCACGTTCAGATTCATAACCTTGTCGAACAAGTCTTCCGTATATTCTGTAAACGGTACGCTGTCCGAAACTCCCGCATTATTGACAAGAATATCGATTCGTCCGTATGTGTCATGTATGCCTTTTACAGCTTCCCGTACAGATTCCAGACTGGAAAGATCCGGACAGATTCCCTCCACGGAAACCCCCGGAATGCTCTCTTTTAACCTGGCAACTGCTTTATCCGCCGTCTCCTGCCTGCTGGCGGCTACAATTACTTTTGCCCCTTCTTCCAGAAACCGTTTTGCCGTAGCAAATCCGATTCCGCGGCTCCCTCCGGTAATCAATGCAACTTTATCTTTCAGTTTCATATCATACGCCTCCTTTTTGTTTGTCCTCTTTATTTATTATTATCATAACATATTTTTCAGATTTTTCAGTGATAAACTCACAATAGTATGATAAAATTGGATTATCAAACGCACAGGGAGGAGTATTATGATTTATTATGATGACGGCATCATCCTGATCCGGACGCTGGCCCCGGATGATGCGCAGATTCTTGCAGAGGAAGAACAGCTCCAGGGCGACCATGTGACCCGCGAAAAATATGACATGCGTCTTCAGGATCAGGCAGAGGGAAAAGCCGTGGCACTGGCTGCCGAATACCAGGGGCAGACAGCCGGTTATATCAGCATCTACCCGGATTCTGACCGGGGCGCCTTTGCAGGAAAAGGGCTGCCGGAACTGGTTGATTTTGGTGTCCTGAAAAAATACCGGAACCATGGGATCGGCTCTCTTCTGATGGATACCGCAGAACAGATTGCTACCGGATTTGCCGATACAGTCTATCTTGGTGTCGGGCTTCACAGCGGCTATGGAAGCGCCCAGAGAATGTACATCAAACGCGGATACATTCCGGACGGAAGCGGCGTCTGGTATGGAGATCATATCTGTGAACCTTATACAGACTGCTGTAACGACGATGATCTCATACTATATCTGTCGAAAAAACTATAACTGCAAAAAGACCGCCCGGCAGAAATATCTTTCTCTCTGCCGGGCAGTCCTTTTTACCTTTATCATTTACTGCACTGCCTTCCAGAACAGTGCCTCCATTTTTTCATATCTGCACAGGAAAGACTCCTTGCTCGCCTCCATCATCTCATCTCTGGAAACCCGCGCAAACCGGATTACATAACCTCTTTTCAGCGCAAGCTCCCGGATAAACTCTCTCTGTGTCCTTCCATTGCCTTCCCGAAACGGGTGCAGGGCATTGATTTCGGAAAAATAATAGGCAAGACGTCTGACAAGCCTCTCTTTCGGAAGCCCTGCAAGGTAATGCTCCTCTTTCAATTTTCCGAACAGTTCATCGGCCTGCCCCTCAATAAAACGTGCTTTGCAAAAGACGGCCGATTTGGAAATATCAACCGTACGGATCTCCCCTGCCCAGGAATAGAGATCCTGGAACAGGTATCTGTGAATGCTCTTTAGGTGATCCAAATCAAAATCACCTTTCACGGGAACATCCAGCAAATCGCTCATGCGAAACATTGTTAGCCGTCTCTCAGCCTCTTCCAGTTTCGCCTGATCCCGGATGTCCATCTTGTTGATCAGTACGTCCGAATCCGGATAACAGTAAATCGTATCACTCATTTATGCCTCCGCGTATTCTGCCAGGATCTCCTCCCTGAATTTGTCTTTATCTGCCGCTTTCCGGTACTTGTTCAACAGTTTCAGGTCTTCTTCTGTCAACGTCAGCCTCTCCATCTCCATGGAGGCTTTGACTTCTTCCGCCTTTTCCTGTTCTGTGTAGGCCTGCGGCATTTTTACTTCAAACGGAATACTTTTTGTCATGATGATCTGTTTCAACAGCATATTCACTACAGAAGACAGATTCGTTCCGAGCTCTTCCAGAATCACGCTGGCCTGCTCTTTGTCTCTCTCATCTGTCCGTACCTGTAAAAATGTCTTCGCCATTGTTCTGCACCTCCCGTATTCTATTTTACATTTTTGTATTTACATTGTCAATACGCTCAACATCAAGAAGCAGGGCCCAAAATCCTGCTCCTCCTCATAATCAAACCGAAAACTCTCACCCGCCGATCGTCTGTCTTCTTTCCCTGTCTGTCCTATTTTCTTCTCTGCCTGCAGACCTCATACATCAGAATTCCCGCTGCCATGGCCGCATTTAAAGACTCTACCTGACCATGCATCGGAATCTTGATTTTATGCTCCGCCTCAGCACAGATCTCTTCCGGAAGACCATTTCCCTCATTTCCAATAAGAAATGCCGTCGGTTTTGTATAATCTTCCTCATCATAGAAACGGCTGTCATCCAGATGTGCCGCATACGTGTGAATTCCATGTTGTTTTAGAAGGCGAACAGTCTCTTTCATGTCATCTACACAAACTGCTCTCATCCGGTAAATCGATCCCATCGTGGACCGGATGACTTTGGGCTGATAAAGATCCGCGCAGTTCGAACCAAGGATCACTCCTGTCACCCCGGCACCCTCCGCCGTCCGAAAAATCGTTCCCAGATTTCCCGGGTCCTGCAGATGATCCAGCACCATCAGAAAAGGTGCCTTTCCGTCTTCTCCGTGAAGAAGCTCGTCCATCGTCCAGGACTTTCTCTGAATCACCCCAAGAATTCCCTGCGGCGTTTTTGTATCCGACATGTGGGCAAATACCGGATCACTTACCATCTCCGCTCTCTTTCTGAGATGTTCCGGCAGATCCGGATACTTTTGCAGAAATGTCTCTGAAATATACAGCTCTTTGATCCGGCTTTCCGGCGCTTCCTTCATCATCCGGAGCCCCTCTACGATAAAGATTCCTTCCTCATTTCTTGCTTTTGCCTTTTTCTGCAGCTTCAGTATCCGCTTGATTTTCTGATTTGCTGTACTTGTAATCATGACGCGCTCTCTCCTGATTCTCCCATTTTCACTTCCAGAATCCGTCTTACGGATTCATCGATCCGGTCTTCCGATATTGTGCCGGAATTTACCGCGCTCAAAATTCCCTGATATGCATCCTCAAAATCCTGCGGCATTAAAATCATGTCAACTCCCGCCTGAACAGCCTGTACCGCTGCCTCAGCAGATGTATAATTATTTGTAATTGCTCCCATATTCATAGCGTCTGTAATTACGATCCCGTCAAATCCCAGATCATTACGCAACATCTCTGTCACTACTTCCTCAGACAGGGAAGCCGGAGTATCATCCTCCAGAATATTCGGAAGCGAAATATGTCCAACCATCACAAACTCCGTGTCCGCATCAATCGCAGCCTGAAATGGAAGAAATTCACATGATTCCAGCTCTTCCTTCGTGCTGTTTAAGTATACAGTTCCCTCATGGGAATCCCCGCTCGTTCCTCCGTGTCCCGGAAAATGCTTGGCCACTGTATAAATTCCCTGGCTGTGGAATCCCTTTATCGCCTCGGATACCATCTCTGACACTGTCTCAGGATCCGATCCGAATGCCCGGTACTGCGCAACCGTATTCTCCTGGTTTGTCCAGACATCCGCCATCGGAGCAAAATCCATATTAAAGCCAAGCTCTTTCAGATACGTTCCGATCGTCTCGCCCGCATCATACGCCTTCTGACTGTCCCCGGATGCACCAATCTCTGACATATTTCCTACATTCTCAATGCCAAGAGCCGCATTTCCCGCAATCCGTGCTACTGTTCCGCCCTCTTCATCCACGGAAAGGAACGGCTCCACTCCGACCACCTCTTTGGAAAATCCTGTAATCGTATCATTCCACGTCTTGATCTGATCCTGAGAGACCAGATTATTTTCCATCATGATCAGACCGCCCACCGGCCGCTCCTTATAGGCTGTTTCCGTCACCTCTCCCGGATTCCATGTTCCCTGAACACCTGTCAGAGCATCCGGTGTGATCATAAACATCTGCGCAATCTTCTCCTGCAGCGTCAGCCCCTCCAGCTTCTGATCAATCTCACTTTCCTGTGTCTTTGTCTCTTCTTCCCGTGTAGCCGAATCTTCTTTTGTCTGCTGCGAAGCACCCTCCTGCTCCGCCTCATCACGCCCGGCATTACTAAAATAGATCACCGCAGCAAACGCACCTGCCGACAAAAGCATACATCCGATTCCAAGCGCCAGTCTCCCCGTTCTTCTCCTTCTGCGTTTCCTTTTCTTTCCGCTCATATGATCCCCTTACTATATTAATTATTTAACCTGAAATTTATAAAAATTTTATTATCAGCTTTAAGAGTATTATAATCGAAACACCCTGTCAACCCCCGTTTTCCGTGAATTTCCGGAAGTCTGCACGATTTTGGGGACGTGTTCCGTTGCATCGGAACACGTCCCCAAAAATTTAGAAACAATTCACTATACTTTAAAGCGATACCCAACTCCCCAGATGGTTTCAATATACTGTGGCTTGGATGTGTCGTACTCGATCTTTTCGCGGATTTTTTTGATATGTACTGTAACGGTCGCAATGTCTCCGATCGATTCCATATCCCAGATTTCACTGAACAGCTCATCCTTGGTGTATACATGGTTTGGATGGCTCGCCAGGAATGCGAGGAGATCGAATTCTTTTGTTGTAAATGCTTTTTCTTCTCCGTTAACCCACACGCGTCTTGCTGTGGTGTCAATCTTCAGTCCACGGATTTCGATGATTTTATTTTCTTCCGCGTGGCTTCCAATCAGGCGTTCGTATCTTGCGAGGTGTGCCTTGACTCTGGCCACCAGTTCGCTCGGGCTGAATGGTTTGGTCATATAGTCATCTGCCCCAAGACCGAGTCCTCTGATTTTATCAATATCATCTTTCTTTGCGGATACCATGATAATCGGCACATCTTTTTCGTCCCGTACTTTCCTGCAGATCTCAAATCCGTCTACTCCTGGAAGCATGAGATCCAGAATCAGAAGATCAAAGTCTTCTTCCAGTGCCTTTTTCAGTCCTGCGTTTCCGTCATTTTCCACCTCTACCTCAAATCCACTGAGTTCCAGATAGTCTTTCTCCAGATCCGCGATCGCTTCTTCATCTTCTATAATAAAAATCTTACTCATAAATTGGTACCTCCTGATATTTTCGGATGACAAAGTACATTACCGTCCCTGTGCCCGGTCTGCTTGTGGCCCAGATTTTTCCGCCGTGTTCTTCAATAATTTTTTTTACAATGGAAAGCCCGATTCCGCTCCCGCCTTTGGATGAATTTCTGGAAGCATCCGTCCGGTAAAAGCGGTCAAAAATATATGGCAGATCCTTCGCGTCGATTCCTTTTCCGTTATCCTCCAGCTCCACCTGGATAAAGTCGCCCACATCTTTGACCCTCAGGTTGATCCGCGGCTGCTGTTTGTCCATATATTTCAGGGAATTACTGATAATATTATTGACAACACGCATCAGCTGCTCGGCATCCACAATAATCTTGACATCGTCTTCAACATAATTAAAATATCCAAATTCCACGCCCTGATTTGTGAGTTCGGAAGACAGATTCTCCGCACAGTCATTAAAATAGTCATTGACCCGGACGGGGGCGAAATTGTATGGAATCCGGTTTGTATCAATCTTTGTGTAGAACGTCAGCTCGTTAATCAGTGTGTTCATCTCATTTGCCTTGTTGTAGATCGTTTTGATATAACGGTCCATTTTCTCCGGCGTATCTGCCACTCCATCCATAATCCCTTCCACATATCCTTTGATTGCTGTAATCGGTGTCTTCAGGTCATGGGAAATATTACTGATCAATTCTTTGTTGTCTTTATCATTTTTCAGCTTTTCTTCCGCGTTCTCCTTCAGCCTTTTTCGCATTTCCTCAATGTCCTTGCACAGCTGCCCGATCTCGTCGTCTTTTTCTGGATGAAGCTCAAAATCCAGCTCTCCTTCCGTGATGCTCTTTACCGCGATCTCCATCTTCTCAATCGGCCGCAGAAGGCTGCCGTAAATCCAGAGAATCATCAGCATTGCCGTAAGGGCAAGAATCAGGATCACACCAATGATCATGGTGCTGAGAAATTCGTGAACTTCCGGAATTTGATTCAATGTACCGATCGACTGCTTAAAGTCCCGGTACTCCTCACCTGAAATCCCATAGGTACGTTCGATGGCTTTAATATGATAGTTCGCCACACCCCATACAGCAAAGCCGGTCAAAACCGCCGGCAGAATCGTAATGATTACGAATGAAATAATCAATTTTGTCTTCAATTTCAAAACAGTTCTTCCTCTCTGCTTTCTCTGCTCTGATCACAGGTACAGTATATCACGAAAAAGGGCGCCTCCACTATAGGCGCCCCTAAAATTTTCTAAAGTTTTTATAAATACTTTTTCAGTGTTTCCACCTTATCAAGCTTCTCCCAAGGAAGATCCAGATCGTTACGTCCGAAGTGTCCGTATGCTGCTGTCTGTTTGTAGATCGGTCTTCTGAGATCCAGCATTTTGATGATTCCTGCCGGTCTTAAATCGAAGTTTTCACGGATGATTTTCACCAGTTCTTCATCGGAAAGCTTTCCTGTACCAAAGGTATCTACCCAAACAGAAGTCGGCTGAGCTACTCCGATTGCATAGGAAAGCTGTACTTCACATTTGTCTGCAAGACCTGCTGCCACAATATTCTTTGCTACATAGCGGGCAGCATATGCTCCCGAACGGTCTACCTTTGTGCAGTCCTTTCCCGAGAATGCGCCGCCGCCGTGACGTGCCATTCCGCCATAGCTGTCTACGATGATCTTACGTCCTGTCAATCCACTGTCACCGTGCGGTCCGCCGATAACGAAACGTCCTGTCGGATTGATGAAGAACTTCGTATTCTCATCGATCATCTTTTCATCGAGAATCGGATCAAATACATGTTTTTTGATATCTTCATGGATCTGCTCCTGTGTGACTGCAGGATCATGCTGTGTGGACAGTACCACTGCCTCCAGACGTCCCGGTTTTCCTTCTTCATTATACTCTACCGTCACCTGAGATTTTCCATCCGGGCGGAGATACGGGAGTGTCCCGTCTTTTCTTACCTTTGCAAGCTGCTTTGTAAGCTTGTGCGCAAGGGAAATCGGATACGGCATATACTCTTCTGTCTCATTGGACGCATATCCGAACATCATACCCTGATCACCGGCACCGATCGCTTCGATCTCCTCATCGGACATCTTGTTTTCTTTTGCTTCCAGCGCTTTATCAACGCCCATTGCAATATCGGATGACTGCTCATCAATAGCTACCAGAACACCGCATGTGTCCGCGTCAAATCCGAATTTTCCTCTTGTATATCCGATCTCTCTTACCGTGTCGCGCACGATCTTCTGGATATCTACATATCCGTTGGTTGTAATCTCACCCATAACCATTACAAGACCTGTCGTTGTACATGTCTCACATGCCACACGGCTCATCGGATCCTGCTCCATCAAAGCATCCAGAATCGCGTCAGAAATCGCGTCACAGACTTTGTCCGGATGACCTTCTGTTACTGATTCAGAAGTAAATAATAATTTTTCCATCTTTTCCTGCCTTTCCTTTTCTCTCATATACTGTCTGTTTTCTCTGGCGGGCTTTTCTGCTGCACTAAAACATATTAATGCGAAATAAAAAGCAGCCCACCATAAGCGGACTGTTATATATACATCATATATCAATCCTCTTATTGTTCGATTACTCGCTCAGGCTGGCACCTTCCGTGACCGGGGTTGCCGTGGCTTCTCAGATCCTATGTATCTCCACCACTCTGAATAAGAGAAAATATAACTTGATTTACTTGTCACTGTACGGAATCATATCACCATCATATAATCCTGTCAAGAGTTTTTTAACAAAAGCAGGGATACGGTATCTCCGCACCCCACTCCTCACGTACTGTTTTCAGCTGACTTTCAGTTTAAATTTCTGGATCTCTTTTTCGCTTGAAACCTTCTCAATTTCAGCGCCGAGCTCTCTTAATTTCTCTTCAAACCGTTCATATCCACGCTGAATGTAGACAATATCATCCACAATCGTAATACCGTCCGCAGCCAGTCCTGCAAGCACCAGCGCAGCTCCGGCTCTCAGATCCGGCGCGCTCACTCTGGCTCCGGAGAACCGCTCCACGCCCTCGATTGTCGCTGAATTTCCCTCAATCTTGGAAACCGCTCCCATGCGCGCAAGCTCATCCAGATATTTAAACCGGTTTTCAAAAATGCTTTCTGTAATCGTACTTGTTCCTTCGCACAATGCCAGCGCAACTCCCATCTGCGGCTGCATGTCTGTCGGGAATCCCGGATAAGGAAGGGTCTTCACCTGTGTATGACGCAGTTTCCCTTTTGAAACTACACGCACAGCGTCATCAAACTCTTCCACTTCGCATCCGATCTCTACAAGCTTTGCAATGGTCGCTTCCAGATGCTTCGGAATCACATTGAGTACTGTCACGTCGCCCTTTGTCACGGCTGCTCCAAACATAAAGGTACCTGCCTCAATCTGATCCGGAATAATAGAATACTCCGCCCCGTGAAGTCTGCTTACACCTTTGATCTTGATCACATCCGTACCTGCGCCTCTGATATTAGCTCCCATGCTGTTCAGGAAGTTGGCAACATCTACTACATGCGGCTCTTTTGCCACATTTTCAAGAATCGTCATACCCTCTGCCATCGAAGCTGCCATCATCACATTGATCGTAGCTCCTACGCTGACAACGTCAAAATAAATATGGCTTCCCACAAGTCTGTCCGCATCGGCAAGAATCTTTCCGTGCTCAATCTCCACTTCCGCTCCAAGGGCACGGAATCCCTTCAAATGCTGATCGATCGGTCTGCTTCCGATATTGCACCCGCCCGGAAGTGCCACTTCCGCGTGCTTATACTTACCGAGAAGGGCTCCTAAAAGATAATAGGAAGCTCGAATCTTCTTGATATAGTCATAATCAATATTAAAATCATGCACCGCTCCACCGCTGATCTGTACCGTATGACGGTCAATTCTCTTGATCTGCGCACCGATACCTTCCATTGCTTCTAATAAAACATTGATATCATTCACATCCGGAAGATTATCAATGTGTACTGTCTCATCCGTCATAATTGCAGCTGCAAGAATTGCAAGCGCCGCGTTTTTGGCTCCCCCTATGACAACTTCGCCAACAAGAGGAGTCCCTCCCTTAATAATATACTGCTCCATATCACACCTCGACTACTATTTAATCGTATCCGTAATTTCGTCCTGATCTATCTAAATTTTAACTAATGTTCATATAAATTTAACAAAGAACACTCTTACCGGATTAGTATAGCACAAATTTTCTGTTTGTAAAACTTTTATTTCTCGTTCCTTTTTGTGCCGACTGCCGGAGATGCAGACAGACCGGACTATTTATCCTCAGTTTTCTCCCCTGATATCACTGAGAACAGCAAGTACTTTTTCAACCGTCTCTCCCATCGATAAACCGTCTTCATTGATACGGACATCTGCATACTGTTCAAAAAGTCTGCAGCGTTCATCGTACAGTTCCCGCAGCGTCTGTCCTTCCTTCAGCACAACACCGCGGTTTCTTGCATTTTGGATCCGTGCCTCGATCTCTGTATACGGAACGTGCAGATACACAATCGTCCCGATCTCTTTGTAATGCTCCATCGCGTTTTCGCAGTACACGACACTCCCGCCCGGTGCGATCACCGCTTTTTCTGCCTGCACAGACGCATTAACCTGATTTTCGATCTCCAGAAATCCATCCGTTCCTCTTTCTTCAATAATCTCCCTGAGCAGCTTCCCTTCCTGCTCCTGTATCATAAGATCTGTATCGATAAACCGATATCCCAGACGCTTTGCTGTCACAACACCGATCGTACTTTTTCCAGATGCCGGCATACCTATGAAAATGAGATTTTTCTTCATCTGCCTTCCTCTCTTCTCGTGCCGCATTCTTCATTTTTAGAAAAAACGGTATCGATTTGTATTTCCATTCATATTTTATCATGGTTTAAACTTTGCGTAAACCCTGTATCCTGACGAAAAATTTAATAATAATGCCTGCAATTTCTGCGATGCCTACATCTTCTTTGCACAATTTCCTGATACAGAAGAATCTGGACCAGATCCATGAGAGTCTCTTCCCTGTCCTTTTTCTTCCGTTTAAGCTCCTGTGTTTCCACCTGCTCTTTTTCAATCTCCATGGCAATTTCCTTCTTCTCCACTTCTTTCATTCTGTCATAAATCCGGCCTGCCATCAGATAGAGAAGCAGACGGTCCGGGTATTCGTCATAGATCATACTTCCCTCATATTCCATCCGGTCACACTCTTCTTCCACATACGGCAGGATTTTCTTTGCGGACATCGGATACATGCTCTTCATGTATTCCACATCACGACGGTCTCTTTTTTCCTCACCGTATTCCTTTAAATCCATCGGATAGGCCATATAATAAGGTAGTTTATGTTCCATATTTTTCGCACTTCCTGTCTGATATAATCTACTTTACCATATGCAAAAACTGGAATTTTGCAGCTTGCCTCCTTGTTTTCTTTTATTTTTTCAAATCCGTCCAGTTTCCTTGCAAAAATGGTGACGTTTCGACTCACTTCTGCTATAATCTCAATGGTGCAAAAAACGCACGAAAGGAATGTTGAGAAATGATAAGAAAAATCATCTGTTTATTTAAAAATGATATTGTTCTACTGGTATCTCTGTGTCTGGCTCTTCTGTCCTGCCTGATCACGCCTCCCGGGCCTGCATATCTTGGCTATATCGATTTTCATACTTTGATTTTACTTTTCTGCCTGATGCTGATTGTGGAAGGTTTAAGGGAAGCAGGCTTTTTCCTCTATATCGGAGGGCTGCTTTTAAACAGGACTTCTTCCAGGAGAGGGCTCGCGCTTACCCTCGTATTTTTATGCTTTCTGAGCAGCATGTTCATTACCAACGATGTATCCTTGATTACGTTCGTCCCGTTCGGTATTCTGATCCTGAAAATGGGCCAGATGGAATCCAGGATCTGTTATCTGACTGTCCTGATGACAATCGCTGCAAATCTGGGAAGCATGTTCACCCCGATCGGAAATCCGCAAAACCTCTACCTGTATTCCCTTTCCGGAATGAGTCTTCCGGAATTTTTATGGCTGATGCTGCCTTTTACCGCACTTGCGGCCGTGCTTCTGGCTCTCTTTTCCTTCTTTGGAACAGAACGCGGATCAATTAGTATTCAGGTCGGAAAGTCCTCGTTTCCCAGCAGAAAAGATCTTCTGTTTTTCGGGATCCTTTTCCTTTTCTGCCTGTGTTCTGTCGCCGGCTTTCTGCCAGACCGGGCACTTCTGATTCTTGTTGCCGTCCCTCTTTTCTTTCGAAAGAGGATCTTGTTTGCAAAAATTGATTATGCGCTGCTTTTGACTTTTGTATTCTTTTTTATTTTTGTGGGAAATATCGATCATTTTGAAAGTCTGCGCATCTTTATCCGCTCTGTGCTCGAGAATCACGAACGGCCGGTCAGCATTCTCGCAAGCCAGGTCATCAGCAATGTTCCGGCTGCCATGCTGCTCTCGAATTACACATCCCGTATTTCCGAGCTGATCATCGGAACGAATCTTGGCGGCCTTGGCACATTGATTGCCTCCATGGCCAGTCTGATTTCCTACCGGCAGATTTCATCCGGATATCCGGAGCAAAAAGGAAAATATATCATGATCTTTACCATCTGTAATCTTTTCTTCCTTCTTGTTCTCTATCTGGCCTTTTAGGAAGATCCAAATATCTGTCCAAAACAGTACAGGCAGATGCGGAAATGTTGTCAAGAAACAGTTTCCTTCATCTGCCTGATACATTATCACGCCGTCTATGCCTGGCGCTCTTTATAATGATGCGCATCTTCCAGCATCATGTCTTTTACTTTCATCAGCCGGATCTGAGAACTTCTCTCATTTTCATCCAGCTTCATCGTGATATAACGGATATTGTCCTGTGTCTCCGGAATGATGACATGTTCCAGCGCATTGACACGCCGTCTTGTCTTCTCAATCTCCGATGCCATCAGCTGGCATGCCTTTTCGGTTTCTGCCAGCTTTAACATATCCGGAAGAATATCGGCAAGTGACTTTACAGCTCCGTCCAGATCGCCGGACGTAAAGGCAAAGCCGTATGAGTAGATATCATTTGCATCGGCGGTCCTTGTCTTTGTTTCAAAAACAGGGATGTCCACACTCATGACGTTCCTCTCTCCCACCTGAAGTTCCACCGACTGTTTCGGCATCATCAAAGCAGTTTTCAGAACCTCGCCGGACATACCGGCTCTTGCGATTACAAAGTTTTTGTTTGCCGCCTTGATTCCGGCTTCCACTTTTTCTCTAAGCGCCATATTTTCCCTGACCAGATCAAGGAACTGGCGCATCAGCTCATCACGTTTATCTTTCAAGAGCTTATGGCCTCTTGTCGCAGTTACCAGCTTTTTCTTCAGCCTCGTCAGTTCCATACGGGTTGGTGTTACCTGTGTAGATGCCAAGCCAGTTCACCCCCATTTCTATTTGCCATAATACTGATCCAGATATTTATCATCGATACGTTTCAGCTCGCTTCTCGGTAAAATAGAGAGAAGCTTCCATCCGATTTCCAGTGTCTCCTCGATAGAACGGTCTGTTCCGTATCCCTGGGAAACGTATTCCTTCTCAAATGCATCTGCAAACTTTGCGTAGATCAGGTCAATTTCCGTCAGCGCTGCTTCACCGAGGATGACCATGAGTTCTTTCGCTTCTTTTCCACGTGCATACGCCGCAAAGAGCTGGTTCATCGTGTTGGAATGATCCGCACGGGTTTTTCCTTCACCGATTCCCTTGTCTTTCAGACGGGACAGAGACGGCAGTACATCGATCGGCGGCTGAACGCCCTTACGATAAAGATCACGACTCAGGATGATCTGGCCCTCTGTAATATATCCGGTAAGGTCCGGGATTGGATGGGTCTTGTCATCTTCCGGCATGGTCAGGATCGGAATCATCGTGATACTTCCGCTCTTTCCTTTCTGACGTCCTGCTCTTTCATACATGGATGCAAGGTCTGTATACATATATCCCGGATAGCCACGGCGGCCCGGAACTTCTTTACGGGCTGCAGATACTTCACGGAGCGCGTCCGCGTAGTTTGTGATATCCGTCAGAATAACAAGTACGTGCATGTTTTTCTCAAACGCAAGGTACTCTGCTGCTGTCAGCGCCATCTTCGGCGTGGAAATACGTTCGATAGCCGGGTCATTTGCAAGGTTGACGAACAGAACCGTACGGTCCAGAGCTCCTGTCTCCCGGAAGCTTTCCACAAAGAAGTTGGATTCTTCGAATGTGATACCCATTGCCGCGAATACAACGGCGAACGGTTCATCGGTGCCCCGCACTTTTGCCTGTCTTGCAATCTGTGCGGCAAGCTGCGCGTGCGGAAGTCCGGATGCTGAGAAAATTGGAAGTTTCTGTCCGCGGACAAGAGTGTTCAATCCATCAATTGCAGAAACTCCTGTCTGGATAAACTCTTCCGGATAACTTCTCGCCGCCGGGTTCATCGGGAGACCGTTAACATCCAGTCTATCATCCGGAAGGATTTCCGGTCCGCCGTCGATCGGACGCCCCAGTCCGTCAAAGACACGGCCGAGCATATCTTCCGATACGCCAAGCTCCATGCTTCTTCCAAGGAAACGTACCTTGCTGTTGGAAAGGTTGATTCCTGTTGCGCTTTCAAACAGCTGTACAAGTACGGTATCTCCATCTACTTCCAGAACTTTACACCGGCGGGTTTCGCCGTTTACAAGTTCGATCTCGCCCAGTTCGTCGTATGCAACGCCTTCTACCCCGCGGACCATCATAAGCGGTCCGGCAACTTCCTGAATTGTTCTATATTCTTTTGGCATTTAGAAGTCCTCCTTTCCGAATGTGTCCGCTACTTCTGCCGTAAGCTCTTCTGTCACTTTCTGATAAGCATCATCCAGCTCATCTTCGTGAGTATATTTAAAACGTCCGATCTGCTCACGTACCGGCATGCCGATCAGCTTGTTCATGGATGCTCCCTCGGAAAGAGCCCTGGAAGACTCTTCGTAGAACGCAAGCACAAGTTTCATCATGAGATACTGCTTCTTCAAAGAAGAATAAGTGTCAATCTCATGGAAGGAGTTCTGGTGCAGGAAGTCCTCACGGATGGACCGTGCGGCCTCCATCTTCAGACGGTCGGACGGTGACAGTGCATCCATACCTACCATCTTAACGATTTCGTCAAGTTCTGCCTCATCCTGAAGGAGTCCCATCATCTTCTGACGGTTATCCATCCAGTCCGCAGCTACTTCTTCGTTGAACCATTTTTCCATATCCTGCAGATACAGCGAATAACTGGTCAGCCAGTTGATCGCCGGGAAATGTCTCTTGTAAGCCAGGTTGGAATCCAGCCCCCAGAATACCTTTACGATACGAAGGGTTGCCTGGGATACCGGTTCGGAAATATCACCACCCGGAGGAGATACAGCTCCGATTACGGAAAGAGCCCCCTCTCGTCCGTCTTTTCCAAGAGAAACCACATGGCCTGCACGCTCATAGAACTGCGCCAGACGGCTTCCGAGGTAAGCCGGATATCCTTCTTCACCAGGCATTTCTTCCAGACGTCCGGACATCTCACGGAGCGCCTCTGCCCACCGGGATGTGGAGTCTGCCATCAAAGCTACGGAATATCCCATATCGCGGAAATATTCCGCGATCGTAATTCCTGTATAAATGGATGCCTCACGCGCTGCAACCGGCATATCCGATGTATTGGCGATCAGAACGGTTCTCTCCATCAGGGACTCGCCTGTCTTCGGGTCCTTCAGTTCCGGGAATTCGTTCAGAACGTCGGTCATCTCGTTTCCACGCTCTCCACATCCGATATATACGACAATATCTGCTTCCGCCCATTTTGCAAGCTGATGCTGAATAACTGTTTTTCCACTTCCGAATGGTCCCGGAACCGCAGCCACACCGCCTTTTGCAATCGGGAAGAATGTATCAATAACACGCTGTCCTGTGATCAGCGGCATCTCAGGAGCAAGTTTCTTCTGATACGGACGTCCACGTCTTACCGGCCATTTCTGCATCATGGTAAGCTCTTTGTCTCCTTCCGGAGTGGAAAGTACCGCAACCACTTCTTCGACAGTGAAAGAACCGGAACGGATCTCTTTTACTGTTCCTTTTACATTCGGAGGTACCATGATTTTCTGCTGTACGACAATGGTCTCCTGAACAGTTCCGAGCACGTCTCCGCCCTCAACTTCGTCTCCTACTTTAGCTACCGGAACGAACTCCCATTTCTTGTCCCGTTTCAGGGATGGGACTTCGACTCCGCGTTTCAGGCTGTTTCCGCCTGTCACTTTCATAATATCATCAAGCGGACGCTGGATACCGTCGTAGATGCTTGTGATCAGTCCAGGTCCAAGCTCTACGGACATCGGCACATCCATGGACTCTACCGGTTCGCCCGGTTTCAGTCCCGCCGTTTCTTCATAAACCTGTACAGAGGCCTGATCACCGTGGATTTCGATGATCTCTCCGATTAATCGCTGATCACTTACACGAACCACGTCAAACATGTTGGCGTCACGCATTCCTTCAGCGATAACCAGCGGCCCTGCCACTTTCTTTATCGTTCCCTTACTCATTTCGACAATCACCTGCTTTCCTAATTACCACCAAACAGAATATCGGAGCCTACGGCCTGCTCTACAGACTTCTTTACCCCTTCGATTCCGGCGCCCGTGTTTCCGCTGATTCCAGGAATCTGGATCACAGTCGGCACAATTGCGTCCTTATATCTGTCTATTTCGTGTTTCAAGACAGCCGCCAGAGCTTCGGTCACATAGATGATACCTGTCTTTGCCTCCGCCAGCTGTACAAATGTCTTCTTTGCCTCCTCCGGGCTGTTTACGGGACAGATGTCAAGACCCAGGGCCGCAAAACCGTAAATGCTGTCATAATCGCCTAATACTGCTATCTTATACATACATCTCCCTTACCCTTTCCCGGATGGATTCTTCCGGAAGTTCATTTTGCTTTCCGGTCAGTATGATCCTCACCGTTTTTATTTCATTTTCCCGCGCAAGCACATACGCAACAACCGGTCCGATTGTAAACGGGTTGTATAACTGCGGGCGGATCGTTTCGATAATCCGGTTGTCGCACCAGCATTCAAAAGCGGAAGCCGACTCTCTCAGTGCCTGCGCCCCTCCTTTATATGCTGTGCCTTCCAGATATTCTGCAATTGTATCTACTCCGCCAAGCGCTGCCCTGCAGAGCGCATCGACATCCAGACTTCCGCACTCTGCCATCGCATTTTTCATAAATTCCAGACTTTTTGCGGTTTTCTGTGAACGTACCGCGATTTTAATATCCGCCACCGCGACAGTGGACTCGGCATATTCCCGGATAATGTCATCCTCTGCGTTTTTCCCTGCCTGATAGACAGCCTCAAGAGCCGCCCTGTCAATCATGATGTCACAAAGCTGTCCATCCTGCGTATGCAGAAGTGTCTCATACGCTTCTCTGGCAGCCCCCGCCATGTAATCGGGCAGCTTTTCGAATTCTTTGTTTTTTACACTGTCCAGTATCTCTCTGGCAGGAATTCTCGTCCCGCTGATGAAAATACCCGGAATCTCTGTTCCGGAAGCTACCATTTTAATCGCAGCCTTCAGATTGTGAAAAAGATCCGGGTAAGACAGTACGTCAAACACGGACATATCATCGATCATACCGCCGACTTCCGCCCAGGTCTTTTCCCGTTCACATGTCAATATCGCTTCAGCATCAGATGGTGTGTCCGCATTTCCCCACCCCTTCTCCTGAAGAAGCTGCAGACATTGTTTTTCATCCCTGCACGCAAGGAGCTGTTCAATATCCGCCTGGGAAAACAGCGATACTTCCATTGACCTGATCCGCGCAACCGCATAGGTGTATTGATTTTTTGCCATTGGTTAAATCCTCCTTCTCGCGGAATTGCGCTGTCTAAAAAAATAATAATCTATTAACCTTATCCTGCAGCTCATCCTTTCTGGAATCAAAAAGCGCCCTGAAAGAGCAGTTTTCCTCAACTCCTCCATATACAAGGACAAAACCGCCTTCCATCCGTCTTGTCTCACCGGAAACAGTAAGACTGCCGCCCTTTTCTTTTGCTGCCCGGGCGATTTCCGCCCGAAATCCTTCCGGCATCCTTCCAAGGTCTTTTTCGGAAAACAGTATCTCTCCTTCCTTCGGAAGCGCAAATTTTCTAATCATTTTTGCAATCACTTCAAAATAGGCTTCTGTCTCCATCGAGCAGAATGTCTGATATGCCTTTTCGATTGTATCGGAAATAATCTCCTGCTTCGCCAAAAGAAGGGCTGTTCGCCTCTTCTGCTCATCGGCCAGGCGGTGGCGGCTCTCATATCCTGCAAGTTCTTTTTCAGATTTTTCTTCAATCTCCGTCTTCAGGATCTCCGCCTCTTTTTCTGCTTCCGAAAGGATCGCTTCAGCACGTGATGCGGCGTCCGCTTCTTTCTGTGATGCTGCGGCATCCGCTTCTTCCAGAATCTGGCTGATCATTTTATCTAATCCAGTCATTCTTAAGCTCTCCTTTACTTTTAGATTTTGTCCTGATACTATACCTGAATTGCTGTAACAGCAAGGATGGAAATCAAAAGTGAAAGGATCGCGTAAGTCTCAACCATTGCCGGGAACAGCATGGCTTTACCGAACTGCTCCGGTTTCTTTGCCACAATTCCGATTGCAGCCACTGCAGTTCTTCCCTGATGTTTTGCGGAAACAAGTCCGACGAGCGCAACCGGCAGGCAGGCAATCAGAATCAGCAGCCCTGTTCTCACATCAAGATCTGCCGGACTTCCTCCGAGAAGACCGATCTTGGAAAGTGTAATGAACGCAACAAGCAGACCGTAAATTCCCTGTGTACCAGGCAGAAGCTGAATAATCAGAACCTTTGCGAACTTTGACGGATCTTCCGTCACAACTCCGGACGCTGCCTGTCCGGCAATACCTACTCCATACGCAGAACCCATACCTGCTAAAATAACTGCCAGCGCAGCACCTAATAACGCATAAACAAGCCCTAAATTTTCAAAAATACTCATTACAATTCTTCCTCCTTCATAATATCCATATATTTTGTGTCTGAATGAAACGGTGCAAATGCTCTTCCGCCGCCGTCATAAAACTTCCCGAAGAACTCTACGAACTGCAGCCTGTTTGTATGCACATACGCACCCAGAAGATTAATCCCAAGATTTAACGTATGACCTACGATAAAAATTAAAATAAATCCGATAATTCCGATAATGCCGTTTCCAAGCATGCCCGCCATCTGGTTTACAACAGAAGCAATAACTCCCGTGGCAAGTCCCAGTGCCAGCAGACGGGAATAGGATAAAACATCACTGAGCCACCCTGTAATGTTGTACAGATCATAGGCTCCAAGTGCCAGCCGAAGCGCAGGATTCTTTCTTCCGCGCCCGGACATCAGTACGATTCCTGCCGCTCCGGCAATGGCAAGTACTTTTGCAAGCAGATTCACCGGCTCCGGCAGTACAATATGCGCCTGTGCAATGGATGCAAAAATACTGCTTGGAAGCAACATCAAAATCAGTCCGACAAGCAGGCAGTACCACAAAACCACATCACAGAAAAAGTCCATGTAGCGCTTGTCCCTCAGACACATGTATCCTTTAATTCCAAGACCTGTAAACAGATGAATCAACCCAAACAACATGGAGAATACAAGCAGTTTCATCGGATCATTCAGCGGCATGAACCATACCGCCGGTACCGTCACTGTTACTCCAAAAAACTTTTCAGATACAATATCTACAATATTTCCAAAATATCCTCCAAACAGAACGCCCCATACGATTGTAGAAATTCCACAGTACATAAACATTCTGAGTGATTTCGCCATACTTTCGGACATTCTTGGAAACTTCTTTAAAAGAACCGCACAGGCTACGAACACAATCAGCCCATACGCCGCGTCGGAAAGCATCATTCCAAACAGAAACACATAAAACACAAACATAATTCTGGTCGGATCCACTTCTCCCTTTCCCGGAAGTCCAAATGCCTCGAGAACACCTTCCACCGAAGCTGCCGCCTTTCCGTTTTCCAGCTGTACAGGCGCCTCTTCATCCTCTGCAAGCTCCTCAATCTCTACAGAGAGCGTAAATTGACGCTCCAGTCTCTGCGCCAGCTTTTTCGCATTCTTGGCTGCCACATATCCGCTGACAAGAAATGTCTTCTGTGTCTGCGGAATCTTTGCAAGAGCTTCATATCTCTGTGCTCTTGTCCTGCAATAATCCGAAAGCATCTTCAGGTTCTCTCTGAGATCCGCCATCGATCTGATCTCTTCCTGGATCCCCGCGATATTACTCCGGACCTTCTCCATTTTCTTTTCGATTTCTTCCAGCTCCTGTGCCGGAATCTTCTCCCAGGACTGTGCCGGTCTGGAAAAGCCGAAAGCTCTGAGTGCTTCTTCCAGTCTGTCGGCTTCGGTTCTCAGACATACCGCCGTCAGGCAGGTCTGATCTTTGTCTGCAGAAATAATCTCGACATCTACCGCAGACAGATCAGGTGCCGTCTGTGCAATTCTGGTCAGGATCTCCTCCTGCGTCATAACACTTCCGATACTGCCGATAAAAATTCTGGTCTTTTTAGTCCCCTCACAGTTCATCGGAATATCCAGTGCCAGCCACGGTGTGAGCGCTTCCTTCTGTGTCTGCAGTTTCACGATCTCGGCTTTGTTTTCCGCCTCCTTTTTCTTTAAAGAAAGAATTTTCCCGGCAGACTCAAGAATCGCTTCTCTCTCTTTGACAGCAGCCAAAAAGCTGTCTCTTGCCACCAGTTTCTTCCCCTCCAGGGAGGCAAAAATCGAAGTTTTTTCCGGAGCATATTCCTGCAGTGCATCCAGCGCCTGATCCAGCATCAGAGCCTGCTTCTCAGATCTCTGTTTCTCTTCAGCTGTATCCGGTCTGTCCAGTCCGTCCGCCGTCACTTTGGAAGTCTCGATCTCCAGTACTCCCAGTTCCTGAAGTTCTTCCAGTATTGCCTTCCGGTCTTTTTTCAACGCGCAGATACTGATTCGCTGCATCTGCAATACTGACATATGGAAACTCCTCCTTTCTTGTTGCAAAGCGTCATGACAGCTCTCTGAGAATCATCTCCACTGCCTGCGCTTCCCTTTGATCTGCTATTGCCCTTAAGGCATCCACTTCTTTCTGAGTATCCGCATCGAAAGCCCCTTCTTCTTCTTTCAATTTTACTTTCAATGTTTCCATCCTCTTCTCTGCTCTTTCCTGTGCCTCATTGACAACAGCCTCTTTCAATTCACCGGCTTTCTGATTTGCTTTGGCGAGCACCTCAGACGCTTTGTCATCGGCCTGCTTCAAGGTATCAGCTGCTTTCGCTTCCGCCTCCTGTACAGCCTGAATTGTTTTCTGTATCACCTTCTCACCACCTTTGTCTATAAATCTCTGCCCCATATAGATTTATCTTAGCATAAAATATTTTAAACTGCAATTTTTTCAATGTGCAATTCCGATAATGAAAAAGTTCCTTCTCTTCTTATTATAATGCAATTTGCACAAATGAAACGATTCGTAACTTTTTCGGCTGATATTTTACTTATTGATGAATCTTTTGAAACATCCTGTATCTAAATATTTTGTCTATAATAGAAAAAAACTATTTCAAAATTGTTATTTTTTTCTCAAAGAGTACCGTTTTTTTCGTACTTTAGTCTATAAATATGCATTTTCAGAAATTTTATCCTGTTTTGGAGTTCTTTGTGAAAGAGAATTTTCCCTCTGTAACATGATGTGTCATTAGAATTCCGCAAAAGCAGTCTGTATCAGACAGAACCGCCTTTGCGGAAATAAGATATCTTTTGTTTATTCTTTCCAGTCCAGCCTGTGCAGATGTCCTTCCAGGTTCATTCCCGCAAATCCGTTCTGGCGGAGCGCTTCGTACAGAACAATCGCCGCCGAATTACCAAGATTCAGGGAACGGATATCCCCGATCATGGGAATCCGGATGCAGGTATCCTCATAATCGACAAGGATTTCCTCCGGAATTCCCGCGCTTTCTTTTCCGAACATAATGTAACAGTCCGGCTCATAGCGGACATCCGTGTAAATCTGGTGCGCTTTCGTCGTGGCCATATAGATTTTGGCTCCAGGATTCTGCTCCAGAAAATCCTGAAAATCAATATAAGTCCGGACATCCAGCTGATCCCAGTAGTCCATCCCGGCCCGTTTTAAGTTTTTCTCTGTCAGGCGGAAACCAAGAGGCTCAATCAGATGAAGCCTCGCGCCCGCCGCCACACAGGTGCGCCCTATATTTCCGGTGTTTGCCGGAATTTCCGGCTCATGCAGCACAATATTCAGCATGTGATTCCTCCCCCGCACACGCTGTCCTGATATGACAGCATCATGCTTTCTTTTGATTTCTAAGCTTTGTAATAAAGTTTTCCAGACGCCCGATCGCAACTTTCAGGTCATCCAGCGAATACGCATAGGAAATACGCAGGAAGCCTTCCCCGCAGTCTCCAAATGCCGTCCCCGGCACGACAGCCACCTTCTCTTCCTCCAGAAAGCGTGTCGCGAATTCTTCCGAGGTCATTCCGAACTCCTGAATGCCCGGGAACATGTAGAACGCTCCCTCCGGCTCAAAGCATTGCAGCCCCATCCGCTGAAACTCATGCAGAAGGTATCGTCTTCTCTGATTATACGCCTTTCTCATCTCCTGGACTTCATCCTCGCAGTTTCTCAGTCCCTCCACAGCCGCATACTGGCTGTTGGTCGGTGCGCACATGATGGCATACTGATGGATCTTTAACATCTGTTCCAGAATCGGAGCCGGTCCGCACGCATATCCAAGCCGCCATCCGGTCATGGCAAATCCTTTGGAGAAACCATTAATCACAATCGTTCTCTCTCTCATTCCAGGAAATGATGCGATAGAGACATGCTCCGTTCCATAAGTCAGCTCCGAATAAATCTCATCGGAGATTACAAAGAGATCATGCTCCACGACTGCTTCTGCAATCGGCTCAAGATCCTCCTTCGTCATGATAGATCCTGTCGGATTATTTGGAAATGGAAGTACAAGAATCTTCGTTCTGTCCGTAATCTTTTCTTCCAGCTCGTCTCTTGTCAGTTTGAATTTGTTCTTCTCCTGCAGCGGAATCACTACCGGTACTCCGTCCGCCAGCACCGCACACGGCAGATAGGAGACATAGCTTGGCTGCGGGATCAGTACCTCATCCCCCGGATTCAGCATGGCACGCATGGCGATGTCGATTCCTTCACTTCCTCCGACCGTCACAACGATCTCGGATGCCGGATCGTAGGAAACCTGAATCTTCCGCTCCAGATATTTTGAAATTTCGTCTTTTAATTCTTTCAGCCCCGCATTGGATGTATAGAATGTCCGTCCTCTTTCCAGAGAGTAGATTCCCTCTTCACGGATTCTCCACGGAGTATCAAAATCCGGCTCACCCACTCCCAGGGAAATCGCGTCTTTCATCTCATTTACAATATCAAAAAACTTCCGGATACCGGACGGCTGTATATTTACAATCTTATCGGATAATGGATTTCTCATTACGGCATCACCAGCATCCTTTCTGCCTTCTTCTGAGGCGCAAGAATCGTTCCGTGGTCCTTATATTTCTTTAAAATGAAATGGGTTGCCGTGGAAAGCACCGGTTCGATCGGGGAAAGTTTCTCTGAAACAAACCGGGATACCTCCTTGAGTGTCTTCCCTTCCAGAATAATCAGAAAATCATATGCTCCTGAAATAAGATAGACCGCTGTAACTTCCGGGAAATTGTAGATCCGCTCCGCAATCCGGTCAAATCCCAGATCTCTCTGCGGTGTCACCCGGACTTCAATCAGGGCTGTCACAGACTCTTCCCCTGTCTTGTCCCAGTCAATCAATGTATGGTAGCCGCAGATAATCTTTTCTTTCTCCATGTCCGCGATCTCATTTGCGATCGTTGCCTCGTCTGTTCCGAGAAGCACTGCCAGCTCCCCTAAATCCACACGGCTGTTCTTTTCCAGGTAACGCAATATTTCCGTTCTCATATTCATCTTATTTTCCTCCTTTACAGATCCGAAACCACTCATCCTCAGCCGGACGGTCCGTACACCGTCTCTCCTCCCCATTGAGAATGATTTTATCCTTTCCTGCTTTCATCTTTCCGATGACGGACGCCATTATCTGGTCCCGTTTACAAGCCTCAACAAAACCACGTCCATCTTCAAGGATCATAAGCAGACATCCTCCCGATGCCATCTGATATGGATTCAGTCTGAAAAGCTCGCAGATCTCGATGATATCCTGGCGGACCGGAAATGTTTTCAGATCCACCTCGTATCCCGTTTTCGTCTCTTCCGCCAGTTCCCACAGAGCTCCAAATACTCCGCCGTCTGTCACCGGCTTGATAAAATCCGCATGATATTCTTCTGCTTTTCTGACTGCTTTTTCTGCAAACAGAGTCCCTCTGGAATCCAGAAGTTTCTGCAAAAATACCGGCACAAACCGCTCCCGGATTTCCACCTCTTTTTCGTGCAGAACCCGAAGGCTCCCTTCGAGTGCAACCGGATTGACAAGAACCAGATCCTTTCCGTCGTATCCCTTTTCCGGTTCTTCGTCCGTACTTTCACATGTACCGAATCCGGTAACCGACACGGTAAATACATCTGCATCAGGATATACTTCGGTAAATATATTCAGAATCTGAAATCCCTGCTCTTTTGCCGTTTCTTTTAGAATCTCCGACATTTCCTTTATGGAGTCTTCCTCTGTCTGCTCCGGCACGAGGACGGACACCCTTACCCCAAACGGATGCCCGCCCTCCGCGGCGACAGCCGTCACCGCCCTGGCCGCGGCATAGACAAAAAGATCCTTCTCCCTTCCGGTCATGAGAATCTCCGAAACCACCAGTTCTTTGGCACCAAGCGGTATTTTCGTACAGCGTTTCCAGCTGTACGGCGAAAGTGCCGGATGATCATCTTTTAATTTTCTATATACAGACCGCTGATATGCAGCCTGTGTCAAAATCCCTTTTCTCATCTTTCCTGTCCTTTACTGTTCCTTGCCTGTTCGACCGCCCTTTCGATGGTCTCCTGATCCTGTGTGGCAACCGCCTCTTTCAGTGCTTCTTTTGTTTTTTCATCGTCTGTCTTTATGCCGACGCTCACAATCCTGCTGACCGCCTCGTATTCGGATGCACCGACTTCCTCTTCATCGGATTTTTCACCGTCTTCTTTTACAATCTTCAAAAGAGTCACTGTGCTTTCCGGCGATCCGCTCTCCTTTACTTCGGTTTTTCCGGCTGCAAGCGCAGCGTCCTCCTCATAGACAGTCGCCACCTCAGAGTCCTCTTTCTCTTCCGTCTCGGTTTTGAAAGAAATGCTTCTCTCTTTCTCACGGGTTTCTTCCCCGTAAATGGTACAGACAAGCTCTTCATCTCCATTGATATAGGCTTCAATATAAAGAGGCGACTCTGTTGTATTTTCTATTTTCAGATCCTTCTCTTCCGAGAGAACCGCTTCCATTCCCGCGTCTACATATTCCGGAAGCGTTTCTGATTCATGTCGTTCGGAAATCCCGGTCTCTGCATACAGGGCAGCATCATAGAGGCTGGTAGCCATCAGATCCAGCGCTTCCTGAGACATCTCCTCCCCGGAATGCTCTTCCAGCACTTTCTGAAGGGAAAGTTCCTTTTCCGGCATCACAATCTGTCCGTTCAGATCTCCGGTCAACGTCAGAAGCTCCTGGCGCGTCTCATCATTCCGGATCTCTACAGATGCACTGCCAAGCTCGTCCTGAACCGCTTCCAGGTCGTCCCGGCTGATATTCGGCTCATCCTTTTCGGATTTCACCTCAATTTCCACATCTTTTCCTTTCTCAAGATCGCCCAGCCTGTCAACGATCTCATCCAGAACATCCTGAACTGCCGCTTTCTCTCCGTCTTTTTCATCGGTGATCTGAAATACGCCTCCGACCCTTGTAATCTTTGCGTTCACTGCCTCTTCAAAGAAGTCTGCTGTTTTCTCTTCCAGCACTTTTTCCGCTGTTTCCTCATCGATCTGATAATCGTCTGCGTATTCTACTTTCTCTTTCTTTGCCTGCCGTATTTTCCTGTATCGCTGATACAGATTTCCGTGCTTCCCGTATTCGGACGCCTCTTTTACAAGACTCTCCAAATCACCCTGCCGGATTCCAAGCTCGGAGACTGTCACCTGTGCCGTCTTTCCGTCTGCTTTCAGTGTAACCGGCGTATGTTTCATAACCGTCCACCGGTCCTCTAACTTTTCAAGCGCCTCCTTTTCTGTCATACCGGAAACATCTACTCCCTGAACAAATACATTCTGCTCAATCTGCTCCCGATCCATTCTGTGTACATAACGGTAGACAGAAGAATAAAAAATGCCAATGACAAAAAGAGCACATAGAAAAGCCAGCCCGGCAAGGGCTATGAACTTTCTTTTCTGTGCTGCACTCATTCTCCTCTGCGTGTGTTTTGGATTTTCTTTCTTCCGTTCTCCCATAGGCGCTCCCACCATTTCTCCTAAATCAGATAAGGTATAATAGACGTTGCTACCATTGCTATAATCACCAGTATAATCACAATTGCCACAAGTCTTCGTGTCTTTTTATCATGGAAATTCATCCCATCATCCTTTCTCCTGTCAGACTTTTCCTTTTATTTTATACTCTTCACAGTATTTTTGCAAGGAACATTCCCCGCACTTTGGACTTCTTGCCGTGCAGATCGTCCTTCCAAACTGAATAATCTGGATGTTGTAGAGAATCCAGTGGTCTTTTGGCAGTTCTTTCATCAGATCCTGCTCAATCTTCTCCGGATCCTCATTTGTCGTAAATCCAAGTCTCCTTGAAATCCGTTTCACGTGGGTATCTACCACAACACTTGGATCGTGGTAAATATTGCCCCGTATCACATTGGCGGTTTTCCGCCCTACTCCCGCAAGCGACGTCAGCTCCTCCAGCGTGGACGGTACCTCATCGTGATACTTTTCGTGAATGTCCTTCATGCACGCAATCAGGTTTTTCGCCTTGTTATGGTAAAATCCGGTAGGCCGGATATCTTCTTCCAGTTCTTTTAAATCCGCTGCCGCAATGTCTCCCGGTGATGTGTACTTCTGAAACAGATCTTTCGTCACGATATTGACCCGCGCGTCCGTACACTGCGCGCTCAGCATGGTGGCCGCCAGAAGCTGCCACGGCGTCTCATAATTCAGATAACATTTATATTCTGTTCCAAACTGCTGATCCAGAATATCCAGAATCTCCTTTGTCCGTTTCTTCATTTTTCTTACTCCTCTTTTTCTCCGATCCGGAACACCGCCGCTTCATAATTTAATGGATTCCGGTTCTGATAGTCAAACAGCAGCACGGTTTTCCCCGGCTCCATATCCCGGTCCACCTGAAACTCAAATACTTCGATATGGGTCATCTTCCGGAGTTTCCGGCTATCCGCCTTTTCATAGGATTTCAGATATACCGGCTCCTTTTCTTCCCTGTCGTAAAATGCTTTCAAAAACTCCTTGTCCGCCAGAGACTCCCCTGCAAATTCCGGACGGCTCTTGATATTTTCCCGCAGATACAGATCATACACCAGAAGTTCCCGGTAAAATTCTGTCTTTCCTTTTACGTTTTCCCCGATAAAGTCAAGCAGAATCTTGTATCTTGCGGTTCTTGTGTGGCTCCGGCCAAACAGTCCTTTCTCCTCATAGTAGCCGCTCAGTTTCTCGTACATCCGAAACGGCGATGCAAATTCCTTTACCAGAAAGCGCAGTGTATTCGCAAACTGTCCGCTGTTATAATAGATCTCCACCATCTCTTCGATCTTTTTAAGCTGTGCAATCTCTCCGTAGGAAAGCCAGCTTGTCCCAAGCACTTCGTACGGCGGTTTTCCTTTATATACCAGTCCGTATTCCTCCGCATGCTCCTGCATATAAGAACCCTTCAGCACTTTCAGAAATCCAAGCTGCAGCTGATCCGGCATCAGGCCGTAGACATCGTCAAATGACTGTCCAAAACTCTCATATCCTTCATATGGAAGCCCCGCAATCAAATCCAGATGCTGGTGTGTATTTCCCATTGTCTTGATCCTTTTTACCACTTCCGAAAGCCGTTCAAAATTCATCGTCCTTTTAATTTCCCGGATCGTATCCGGATTGGTCGACTGCACTCCGATCTCCAGCTGAATCAGTCCCGGACGCATCCTAGAAATCAGTTCCAGTTCCTCCTCATCCAGAAGATCCGCCGAAACCTCGAAATGAAAATTTGTGATTCCATTATCATGTTCCAGAAGATACTTCCAGATTTCCTTCGCATGGCCGTGGCGGCAGTTAAACGTCCGATCCACAAATTTTACCTGCGGAACTTTCTGATCCATGAAATACTGAAGCTCCCGTTTTACCAGATCCAGATCCCGGAATCTGAGACATTTATCAACCGAGGACAGACAGTAGCTGCACCGGAACGGACATCCCCTGCTTGTCTCATAATAAATAATTTTGTGCTCAAACAGGCTCAGGTCCTCATATACAAACGGCACAAGACTTAAATCCATGACTTCCCGCCATGTATTCTCCCGGATCTCACCGTCCTCTTTCCGGAACGTGATTCCGGCAGTCTCATCCAGCCTTTCTATTTTCCCGTGATAAAAGTCCAGAAGCGCGGCAAACGTCTGCTCGCCCTCCCCTTTCATCACTCCGGTAACCTCCGGCAGTCTGAGAAGCACCTCTTTCGCATCGTAGGAGACTTCCGGACCGCCAAGCCAGATGATCGTCTCCGGCAGGATCTTTTTGATCTCCCGCACCAGCTCCTCCACATAATCCAGATTCCAGATATAGCAGGAAAAGCACAGAAGTTCCGGCTGCTCCCGGTACAGATCCATCAGGATCTCATCAATCTGCTGGTTGATCGTATATTCCGCAATCTTCGTCTCACTCAGATAGTCTTTTGCATAAGCCCTTAGAGAATAGACAGCCAGATTGGAATGGATATATTTGGCATTCACTGCCGCGAGAATGGTTTTCATACGTAATTTTCTCCTTTTTATTTTGCCGATTTTATTGACATTTCCCCAAAAACACTGTAAACTTATGAAACGTGCAGCCGGGGTGTTAGCGGTACCCTGTACCTACAATCCGCTATAGTAGGGGTGATGCTGTGCCGAGGGCGTATTCTTGTGAGGCTGCCTCTGGAAAGTGGCGTTGATACTTCGGGTCTCGCGCAACTGGACTCCGTGAACCGTGTCAGGTCGGGAACGAAGCAGCACTAAGCGGAACCTCCCGTGTGCCGCGAGGGTGCCTGGGTTGAGTTAACTGCCAGAGTAACGCTTGGGAGATGCGTTCGACGCACAGCGCACAAAAAAGAGCAGATGACTGCTCTATTTTTTTTGCCTTAATTCTTTAAAAAATGTCTTCATCATCCGGCTGCACTCTTCGCCCATGATCCCCGTCGTAAGTTCCACCTGATGATTAAACTGCGGCACCTGCAGAAGATTCATGATCGATCCTGCACAGCCCGCCTTTGGATTCATGCATCCGACGACTACCCGCCTGATCCGCGCCTGCACAATCGCCCCGGAACACATCTGGCACGGTTCCAGGGTGACATACAGCGTACAGTCCTCAAGTCTCCAGTCATTCATCTTCCGGCTCGCCTTGCGGATCGCCTGAAGCTCCGCGTGGGCCAGTGTATTTTTATCAATCGTCCGGCGGTTGTATCCCCGTCCGATAATCTTATCTTCATATACGATGACACATCCGATCGGGACCTCACCCAGGGCATAAGCCTTCTTCGCCTGCTTCACCGCTTCTTTCATGTATTTGATATCCTGCTTTTCCTGAAGCTCTTTTTGAAGTTTCTCTTCCTGTTCTTTCTCTTCTTTTGAACGTCTGCGTCCCATCTTCGATACTCCTGTGTCTTTTACTGAAATTCTTCTGTGCCGTTTTCATCGAAAGTCCTCCAAAACACGGCAATTTCTTATTCATTATACTCTAATTTGATGAACCTGTCGACACCAATACCCGAAATCTGCCCGGTCCTCTTTTTCTCCCTCCGGCAGATCCAGCATCTCCTCCTCATAATTTACAAATCCAGGAAATCCGAAGGCCTGTGCAGCTCTTCGTTCTTTTTCGCTGTAGACTCCCGGTACTCCGAGGTAGAGGTTCTCTCCCTCCTGCAAAAAAGCAAGATGATGATAATTATAATAACCGTGCAGGAGAAAGCTGTTGTTTGCCAGCTGCCATTCTCTTCGGATGAGTCTTGAGAGATCCTGTCTCTGGATTTTGGTGCAGCGAAACCGGCACGTTGTCTGACACTCCTGTTCCGCAATCTCAGGCTTCGAATCCTCCTCTTCCTCGTCAAAATAGAACGGTTCCGGCTCCTTTTCTTCCATTTCCCGGCTCTCCTCAGGCAAAATCTCCCTCACATCATAGGAAACACCTGCCGGTTCTTCCTGTTCATCCGGCATCTCATTTTCCTCCGGCACCGGCTCTTCCTCGTTCGGCTCTTCCGGTTCTTCCGGCTGTTCTTCCTTTTCTTCTGTCATCTCTTCTTTTCCGGCCGGCTCCATCCGGCTGATATCCACCGCCTCATCGGTCCAGACCGCAGCATACCGCGGCCCGTTCTCTCCGCATAAAATGATTCCCTCCACGCGGTCATACCGTGCTTTGCTTCCTACATCTTCTTCCGTATAGGAAAGCCTGTAATTCAGTGCCGGACTGACATTCCCAAGTTCTCCCTGATACACCCCAAGGCACTTTCCATTCTCTCTCCAGAACAGATACAGTGACAGCTTTTTCGGACTGTTCATCCCCCAGCCTTTCCCGTGAATACTGACCGTGCATCCATCCTCCGATGATTCCACTTTACAAAATCCGATATTTCTGATCCGTCTTCCTTCCTGATACTCATAAAGATAACAGATAAAACGCTTCATAAATCTGCTTCCCGCCTGTTTCCTTTTCCTTTCCATACTATGCCCGTCCTTTCAGAGAAAGAACCGGAAACCAGAAACGAACTCAAAAAAGGAGAGACCGTATGCAGTCCCTCCCTGTCAGTTTATGTCGTGTTTTCTTTTTATATCTTCGCTGTCAACTCCTGATACAGCCTTTTTGCGTAGCTGTCCGTCATTCCGCAGATGTAGTCCGTTACAAGCAGAATCCGAAGATACAGCTTCTCAATATCTCCTTTTCCCTGAGACTGATGCTGATATGCTTTCTTATAATTATCCGAAATGAAAGCAAGCATCCGCCTGTCAATCGAATCCATCTTCTGCTTTGGATCACTGTACCGGACAGCTGCCATCACAAATTTTTCCATCAGGAAGGAAAGAATTCTCGATTCAGCCACTTCCATTTTATAGATTTCATCGGTCATAAACACATATTTTTCTGCAACATGCCCGAGTACATCCATCAGCTCTTCCGCCTTCGTCCCTGCAAACAGATCCTTCTGATACTCTCCGCACATGATCGCCTCGTAATTCTCTGTGAATCCTTCTGTCGCGCAGGCGATCAGGAACGACTGCACCCGCACAATCCAGTTTTTGACCGCATAGGCTTCCGGCTCTTCTTCCTGCCTTTCGACAGCACCGCGGTAAAGATCCATCAGGTGTCCATAAGCCTGAAATGTCTCGCCGGTATCTATCTTTTCCAGTTCTCTGGAAAGAGCTGAAAACGGCAGAAAACCTTTCACATAAGCGTCTTCGATATCCGCTGTTTTGTACGCAATATCATCGGCTGCCTCCAGAATAAAAGTCAGAGGGTGCCGGTTGTTTCCGGTTCCTGTCTCACTGCTGATCTTAAAAAACAGTTCTTCATCCGCCAGATAATATCCCAGCTTTTTCTGCTGGATTTTCTCACTGTACGGATCCACATGCAGAGAATCAACCGGATACTTGACAATCGTGTTTAACAGCGCAAAGGTCAGATTCATTCCGGTTTCATCCACAAGATAATGGAGCTTCGTCACGAGACGGAACGCCTGGGCATTTCCTTCGAAGTAGTAAAAATCAGCCAGCATTCTTGGAGTCAGAACTTGCGTCAGAGGCTTCCCGCCGTATGTAATCCCTGAGAGATGCTCCTCAAACCATTCCCGGATTGTCGTTTCCCCAAAATGGCCGAACGGCGGATTCCCGATATCGTGGATCAGTCCGGCACATAAAAGTATATTACAGATGTCCTCTTTCATCTGAGGAGTAAATTCCGGATCTTTCCCGTAAGCGAGGATATACTCCCCGATATTCTGTCCAAGTGATTTCCCAAAAGATGAGACTTCCAGAGAATGGGTCAGTCTTGTTCTCACAAAGTCACTCCGGTCAAGCGGGAATACCTGTGTTTTATCCTGGAGCCGCCGAAATGAGGCGCTCCCGATAATTCTGTGATAATCCTTCTCAAAACTGCTTCTTAAATCTGTTCTGTTTTTCTCCTTATGTTTTCTCCCTGTCCGCTGCCGCTTCGGGGACAACAGTCTGCTCCATTCCATCCGGCATTCCTCCTGTCCAAGAGAACTGTCATCTTTTAATATTCTTCATTCAGATATTCTTCCAGCGTCACGCCCTGATCCCGGATCGCCAGTGCCGCCTCCACTCCGACATAGCGGTAATGCCACGGCTCATAAATGATCCCGGTGTCTTCCGACTTGTCTTTCGGATATCTCAGGATAAACCCGTATTCGTAGCAGTGCTCCATCAGCCACTTCTGGTCATCGGTCTCTCCCTGCTTTTCGTCCAGTCCTGCATAATCCGAAGATACAATATCCATTGCAAGACCTGTCGCATGTTCACTCTCTCCCGGCCACGCAATCGACTTCGCCGTCTCAATAGCTGCCTCGTAGTAGGTCATTCCCTGATTCACATAATCAATCATTGATTCGTTAAACAGCTCTTTCTGCCTGTCTACAGAGCGGTACGCCGAGCAGACATAAAGGCTGTACCCTTCATCACTGGCGGCCTTCAACATGTTCTGCAAAGGCTCCAGTACTCTTGCGTCAACCTGGTGGGCATCATCAATATTGGCAAGTTCAGGAACGTATCCGTCTTCCATCGGATGAGACTGATTTACAAGCATCAGGTACCACGGCCTTGTCTCTTCATTCTGAGCCTCGGCCTGCTCCTTTACAGAATTATATTCCTTCTCAAGGGATTCATACTGGTTGTCTTTCTTCTGCACCGTCTCTGCTGCCTGCCGGCTTTCTACATAGCGTCCGAGCGCCACCCCGCCTAAGAATCCCGCCACAAGAACCGACACACAGGAAACGAGAAATACTTTTCCCGGATGGCGCATCTTCCTGATCCGGTAACGTATCAGAAGTTCCAGTTTTCTTATCTTCTCTTTTGTCTGATCTTTCATTCTGCAGTCCTTTCTGTCTTTCTGTCACAGTGTCATCCACCTCAGATTTTCTGCCATATCCGGATCTTCCGAACACACAGCAGCAAAAAATCCTCTCTCCGGTTCCGGATATTCCCGGAAATAAAACCGTCCTTCTATCGTATCCGGCTTTTTTGTCAACACCGGATCTTCCCCTTCACTCAGGCGGATTGCAAATGCATCCAGAGGAAGCTTCATTCCAAGTCTCGTCGCCTTCATAAAGCTTTCTTTCAAAACCCAGTAACGATAAAACGCTTCCTTCCTCTCATCTTCAGACGCCTTTTTCTGAATATAATCCCATTCAGAGCGGCAGAAAAACCTCCTGGCCACTTTCAGTCTTGGAATCCCTGTCTTTTCCAGATCGCATCCGGTCCTCGCCGTTTCCGTATCCGCAATCGAACACAACACGTAATGTCCGGAATGAGACAGATTAAAGACCATTTTTTCTGAAAGCCCGCTTTCCCGAAGTGCTTTCTGATACAATGCCCAGACACCGACACTTAGCGCCCGGTCTTCCTTCATCCGGATCCGGTCCGCCTTTTCCTGTCTCCATTTCGGAATCTGCCGGTAATAAGCCTCATACTGTTTTTCATCCATCAGCAAAGCGGTGTCAGCCGCCCATGTGTAAACCATATCCATTCCCTTTCATCAAAAATCCTGCATTTATCAGGCACCTTGATTATAGCACACTTCCCGGATTCTTTAAATGTCCGGAAATTTCCATCGCTTCTGCTTCTGATCCATCATCAGAATTTCAGCTGCATATCATTCCATTTGGCTCCGCCGTGGCTGGAATCTGCCACTCCGTGATCTTCAAATCCAAATCCCGCATAATAATGTACCAGATGATCTTTACATGTCAGCACGACACCTTTTCTGCCGCACTCTCGCGCATGTTCAATCATCCTCTCAAGAAGACGGCCTGCAATTCCCTGTCTCCGGTACTCCGGCAGCACATCAAGGCCAAACACCGTCTGATAGTCTCCATCCGGATCATGAAGACCGGTGTCATGGTACATTTCATCCGGCAGATGCGGCTCTTTTGCCACAGCTCCATTAATAAATCCAACTACCTTTCCGTCTGCCTCTGCCACGAAAAAGCAGTCCAGGAACGCATCCATCCGTTCCGCAATATCTTTCTCCGTCGCCGCTTCCGCCTCCGGGAAACATTCCCTTTCTATCTGAGCGAGAATTTCCGCTTCCTCTCTTTTTGCATTTCTGATAATTATTTCCATCGCTACCTCCATATTTACAGACAACAAAAAACGAATCTTGTTGCCAGATTCGTTTTCATCATACCACATTTCTGCGGTATACACTATTATTAATCACTAACTCCCTCTCTCCCTTTAGACAAATTTATTGTAGCATGTTTATTCTGTTCTTTCTATAGATTTTCCAAGTGGACAAAAAATTGGACAATCTTTTTTCCATTTACATCTGGTTTTTTTATCCTCTTTTCTTTATAATAATTCTAACACACGTTCCATAACAGAACATTATTTTAAAATCAGGAGAAAAATCTATGTCAATATTTTCGGATTTATTAGGGAAGCATATCGCTGCAAAAGCCATAAAATCAAATGAAATGGCGCAGTTCTGCGGAATTGAGCGCTCCTTTATGTATAAAATTATCAAGGGGACACGGCATGTGGCAAACATGGACACCGTTCTTCTGATGGCCGAGTATCTGCGGCTCACCCCTTCCGAACGGAATGATTTTATCGAATCCTACAAAATTTCCGTTGACGGGCTGGAAAACTACTACCGCAGGAAAAGCATTCTTGAATTATTTGAAAATTTTAAAAAATACTCTGAAATTTATTCCACCCCGACCCCTGCGCCTTTATCCTGTTTCCCGGATACTCCGGGTGTATCTACCATAACCGGGCAGAATGAAATTAACCATCAGCTGTTTTATATTCTTTTTCTGGAATCCCGGACAAACGATCCCCAGATCCGTCTTCTGATCCAGCCGGACTCGGATTTTCTGATGAATCTTCTTCCGACTCTGGGATATGAAAACAAAAACCTGTCAATCAGCCATATTATCTGTTTTAATTCCAGCGATCAGCTGACAATTAACAAGAAAAACTATAATCTGACCTGCCTGAAGAAGATTCTCCCGGTCTACTGCTGTGCATGTAAATACAATGTTTATTATTACTACGGGGAACTGGTTCATTCATCAAATGAGCTTCTTCTCTTCCCTTATCTTGTGCTTACATCCAGACACGCATTCCTTCTTTCCAGAGATATGCGTTCCGGAATCCTGTTCCAGACAGAGAAGAGCCTGCAGTTCTTTCATCAGATTTATGATCAGTATCTGGAGCAGACCTCTTCCTTTGGTGTTACCATGAGTGATCTGCCGACTCAGCTTGATTATTTTCATAACCTCAAGGCAGACGTCGATCAGAACTACTGTTTTCAGATGCTCCCGTGTCTGACCTACTGTATTCCGGATTGCTTTTTTGAGAAATATATTTATCCGGAGCTTCCAAACCGCGATTATCTGATTTCCATGCTGAAGGATTATGTACATGATCTCAGAGAACGCTTTACATGCCACCGGATGCTGTTCATTTTCTCAGAAGAAGGGCTTCGGCGTTTTCTGGATACAGGGCGTATCCCGGAATATCCGCCGGAAGTATACCGTCCGTTTGAGCCTGCCGACCGTATTACTCTGATCAGACAGTTCCTCCAGATCTGTCCGGCCGGAGGGATCCGGATGCTTAAATGCAGCATCGGCGACCTTGATAACGAACTGTTCATGTATGTCAACCACCGGAACGGTTACCTGATGTTCCCGTCTTCCAATCCGGAACGGCTGATCTGCCTGGACATCACAGAACCGGGACTGCTCCACGGATTCTGCGATTTCTGTGAACATCTGGATAAAGACCTTTTCTACACAGAAGAGGAAGCGGTAGAGATCATTTCTTCGCTGATAGCAGAGACAGAACAGAACGAGGAGCTTATATAGGAGGATATATGAAGATTTTTATTTTATTGGCTGTAATTTTGCTGGGATGCAATGGGTGTGCGTCGAATAAAGCCCACATCGATAATGGCGAAACGAATCCGGCAGTATTATTAGAACTTTGTTCGGACGAAAACGTAATTCCTTCTTCAACCGAATATGTCTATGCAGAATTTCAAATAGGTCCTAATTAAAAAATGCCAGTTCTGGTCTTGCCGGAGCTGGCGTTTTCTGATATAAAGGGCTTATTTTGCAGTCCTTTTCTTTCTGTCTTCCATTATGATTTTCAGCAGGAATTCTCTCGCTTCATGGGCTTTTGTCTTATCCATGGCTTCCACGCCTTCCAGCGGATATTTCATTCCGAGCTGTTCGTACTTTTTCGTCCCCATCGTATGATATGGAAGCACTTCCAGCCCTTTCAGATTTCGGAAACCGGAGATCAGATGTCCCAGTGTCTCCAGCTCTTCTTTCCCGTCGGTAATACCAGGAACTACAACGTGGCGTATAATCATCGGTACCCCCGCCGTCTCCAGTGCTCTGGCAAACTCCAGCACCGGAGCCTGATCCTGTCCTGTCAGTTCCCTGTGTCCTTCCGGAAGGCTGTGTTTAATATCCAGCAGAACCAGATCCGTAACCGCAAACAGCTTCTCAAACTCTTCTTTTCTTGATTCTCTGTATACAATACCGGATGTATCCAGGCATGTATGGATCCCGGTCTCTTTCGCCTGCCTGAAAAGCTCTGTCAGAAACTCAAGCTGTAAAAGCGGCTCACCGCCCGTCGCGGTAATCCCGCCCTTTCTGTAGAACTTCTCATTATGACGATATGTTTCCAGAAGTTCCTCCACTGTCATGAGATTTCCCTGGTTCGGCTGCCAGGTGTCCGGATTATGACAGTACTTGCATCGCATCGGACACCCCTGGAAAAAGATGACAAAACGAATTCCGGGACCGTCCACGGTCCCGAAACTCTCTGTCGAATGAATATAGCCCTGATTACATTTCGTCATGGAATGTTCTGGAGATAACCTCATCCTGCTGCTCTTTTGTCAGCTTATTGAAGTTTACTGCGTATCCGGACACACGTACAGTAAGCTGCGGATACTTTTCCGGATGAGCCTGTGCATCCAGAAGTGTATCTTTTGTGAATACATTTACATTCAGATGATGTCCGCCTTTTTCAGCGTATCCATCTAATAAACTTACAAGATTGTCAATCTGAGCCTCACTGATTTTCATATGATTGTCCTCCTTATTTTATATTATTATTCTTCGTCGTCTAATGTTGCATTTGGCTCGCAGCATGCGCAGTCCGGCTCCAGCTCGAAAGCAATGTCGTCAAAAAGAATGGCGTCATCTTTTCCGAGTGCTCCCGGGATGATGGAGAAGGTATTGGAAATACCATCCTGAGCATCTTTAAACGGCAGTTTTGCTACAGAACTTAAGGAAGCTACCGCACCATGGCTGTCTCTGTGGTGCATCGGGTTCGCTCCCGGAGCGAACGGCTCGCCGCCCTTTCTTCCATCCGGTGTAGATCCTGTATTCTTTCCGTATACAACGTTGGATGTGATCGTAAGGATGGATGTTGTCGGGATACCTCCACGGTATGTGTGATTTCCTTTTACATAGGACATAAACTCATGCACGATATCGTATGCGATCTCATCTGCACGGTCATCATCATTTCCGTATTTCGGGAAATCTCCTTCAATTTCGTAATCTACTACAATACCATTCTCGTCACGGACTGTTTTTACTTTCGCGTATTTAATCGCTGACAGGGAGTCAGCTACAACAGAAAGTCCTGCAATACCTGTCGCGAACCAGCGTGTTACCTTCTTGTCATGAAGAGCCATCTGAATTCTTTCGTAGCAGTATTTGTCATGCATGTAGTGGATGATGTTCAGTGCATTGACATATACCTGTGCAAGCCATTTCATCATGTCACTGAATTTACTCTTTACTTCATCGTAATCCAGATATTCGGATGTGATCGGACGGTACTTCGGTCCCACCTGTTTCTTGGAAATTTCGTCCACACCACCGTTGATTGCGTAAAGCAGACATTTTGCAAGGTTTGCGCGGGCTCCGAAGAACTGCATTTCCTTACCTACGCGCATAGAGGATACGCAGCATGCGATTGCGTAGTCATCACCATGTGTCACTCTCATCAGGTCATCGTTCTCATACTGGATGGAAGAAGACTCGATGGATGTCTTCGCACAGAAACGCTTGAAGTTTTCCGGAAGTCTTGTGGACCACAGTACGGTCAGGTTCGGTTCCGGTGCTGTTCCAAGGTTCTCCAGTGTATGAAGGTAACGGTAGGACATCTTTGTAACCATCGGACGTCCGTCGATTCCCATACCTCCGATCGACTCTGTTACCCATGTCGGGTCTCCGGAGAACAGTGCATTGTATTCCGGTGTTCTCGCAAATTTTACAAGACGCAGCTTCATAATGAAGTGGTCGATGAATTCCTGAATCTGCTCCTCTGTGAATGTGCCGTTTGCAAGGTCACGCTCAGCATAGATATCGAGGAATGTGGAAGTACGTCCAAGGGACATTGCCGCACCGTTCTGCTCCTTGATTGCAGCAAGGTATCCGAAATACAGCCACTGGATCGCTTCCTGTACATTTTCAGCCGGTCTGGAAATGTCAAATCCGTAGATCTGTCCCAGTTCTTTTAACTCTTTTAATGCTTTAATCTGTTCGGAGAGCTCTTCTCTTTCTCTTGTAACATCAGAGTACATGATTGTTCTTGTCGTATCTTTCTGATGCTGCTTGTCCTCGATCAGTCTGTCCACACCGTAAAGAGCAACTCTTCTGTAGTCGCCGATGATACGTCCGCGTCCGTATGCATCCGGAAGTCCTGTGATGATGTGGCTGGAACGGCACGCTCTCATCTCCGGTGTATAAGCATCAAATACTCCGTCATTGTGTGTCTTTCTATGTTTAGTGAAGAATTCAACGATTGCCGGGTCCACATGGTATCCATTTTCTTCGCATGCCTTGATTGCCATGCGGATACCGCCATATGGCTGCAGGGAACGCTTGAACGGCTTGTCTGTCTGGAAGCCTACGATCTTTTCCTTGCTTTTGTCAAGATATCCCGGTCCATGGGACGTAATGGTAGAAATAATTTTCGTGTCCATATCAAGGACTCCGCCTTTTTCGCGCTCCTGCGCGGACAGATCCATAACCTGCTCCCACAGTGCCTTTGTATCCTCTGTCGGTCCTGCAAGAAAGCTGTCATCACCTAAATACGGTGTGTAGTTTTTCTGGATGAAATCTCTTACATTGATTTCTTTTTCCCAGATGCCTCCGCGAAAAGATTCCCATTCTTTTCTCATGTTGATAATCCTCCTTCAAATATAAACCCTATACTGTTTCGAAACAACTGTTTCTGTTTCATGTGGCTATTATAGCTGATTCGTGAAATCTGTGTCAATGCGTTTCATGTACTATTTCAGGAACAATTCCTGCTTTTCGGCAAATCCTAGCGATTGTATAGGAAAAAATACAAAACCTGTGCCTTATTCATCGTTTTTCAGGAAAAAGAACTCGTCCAGCCGACTCTCTTCTCCAAAAATCTTGTTGTAATTAATACAGTCATCAAGCGGCATATACTCCTCCTCCCGGCCTCCGGATCCGTACTCGTGAAATCTGCCGTCATGTCCATAGTAGGCTGTTCCGCTGAAAGCCGACACCTTTTCTCTTAAGTCAAGAAGATACTGCTGATATTTTGTAAGCTCTACCCCCGCCGTCTCCAGTGTCATAGCTCCGAGATAATTACTGATTGTGACAACATCCTGCTGCTCCTCAATATCATAATTTGCCCAGATCAAAAACGGGGTCAGATAATAATTCTGGTTTTCTTCAAACGTCATTTCCTCATCTGTCTTTCCAAATACATACTCGTAAAAATCTTCGGACAATGTCGGAAGATGATCTCCAAAAAACACAACTACCGTCGGCTCATCGGACTTTTCCAGATCTTCGATCAGTTTCTGCAGTGCCCGGTCGGATTCATGAATCAGTGACATATACTGTTCCACCTGTGAATCGGTATACTCCAGCAGTTCAATCGAATTTTCATATTCTTTTGTATACGGGGAATGATTCTGCATCGTGACGCAGAATGTAAACAGTGGATCTTCCTCGTCCTTTATCATTTCCTCAATCCGGTCAAAACATGCCTCGTCCGAGATAAAATCCCGTACCATTCTTTCTCCCTGAAAATCATCAAAGCTCAGGAACCGGTCAAATCCCATCGCTTCATACGCAACTTCCCGATTATAATTTGTCGGAATAAACGGATGTATCGCGGCTGTTTTGTATCCCTGACTTTCGAGCGGCTCCACCATTGAGGCATCCAGTTTTTTCCCGAGTACTACATAAGGCGTCGAGTTGAACATCCGCATCGACGTTCCGGTCAGGAATTCAAACTCCGTCTTTCCTGTTCCTCCGCCCAGCACCGGAACCAGCAGCTTCCCTTTAATTGTATTTTCTGTCAGACTGTTATAAAATGGAATAATTTCTTCTGATACCGGGAAATCTCTGATCCAGGTCAGATCAGAAAATGTTTCATCCATGACAGCAATGATATTCGGCTTTTTGCTGCTTCCCGCATTTCCTGATTCAATCTCGTCCGATACCTGCTGCAGCTCTTCAACCGAGTATCCTTCCGGTTCCTTTACAATCGAATCTCTGGCACCGCGGATCACACACATCTGCATTCCATAATTATAAAAACTGTCTCCCGGCCGGTTCCCATTCAGAACCACGTTCCAGCTGTCCGGCTGATCGGACCATCCAAGATAGCGAATTCCTCCGACAAGCAGGAGTATACCCGCCACACGGATCAGAACTTTGGCCTTCTTTCCTTTTACAAGTTTGTATTTGTTCCCCGTATATAAAGAAGTAACAATGCTGACTATAATCACACCCACAATCAGCATATGCAGTGTCATGGAATATTCATAATCACCCGCTACCGTTGTCGCCGTCCCGACATCCAGAAGATCCACAATCTGCAGCGGAAGGCCCCGGAATTCGTAAACAAAATAGCTGGCAATCGTCCAAATAAAATACATGGCACTGCACAAAAGCACCGCAAGACGAAGAGAATTGCACAACAGCAGAAAAATCAGGAACACAACGGCTGAAACACAGATACTGAGAGATACAAACTGGTACGGAATCGTAAACATCTGTGGATTATAAATCCACTCCATGATCCAGAACATTCCTGTCCCCATTGCAATCGCCAGTACCACGATGCTTCCAACCCCGAGCCGTTTGATTTTCCTCTTTTTTCTGAGAAAGAGGCAGTAAAACTGCCATAGAATTGCTCCCGCAACACCAAACAGCCAGAGAAGTACCCACTGCACGATTCCTTTTATCGAATCTCCATTTGCCGTCCTGCCAAACATTCTCCAGTTTGTCAAAAGCACAACCATGACAGCCAGCCAGATGATCGCAAGCAAAATGCTGATTACTTTTGTTTTTCTCTTTTTCCACCTTCTTCTGATCTGAAGAATTATCTTTTGTACATCCTGCCTCATACGTGCTCCCTTTCCATCACTAATCTATCTATTCCAAATCAAACTTTCGCCCTTTGGGCACAAAAAAAATCACCGCCCCCAGAGATCTCCCTCTCCAAAAACAGTGATTTAAAGTGCGCCATCAGGGGCTCGAACCCTGGACACCCTGATTAAGAGTCAGGTGCTCTACCAACTGAGCTAATGGCACATTTTGCATTTTCCATTTGTTTAACGCAAGAAAAATTATATTACATTATTCAGGAAAATGCAAGCAAAATTTAAAATTTTTTTTATTTTTTGTGAAACGCCTGAAATTCAGGGCGCCCGGGTGATACGGTTATCTCTTTCTCTTCCGGCTGTTCAACATATTTTCAGCAGCGTTCAATCTTCCGGCCATCTCCTCAGGCTCCATCATCCCTGTCATCCGCAGAACTTCTTCCCCGTCCGAAAACAAAAGAAATGCCGGAATTGCCCGGATACGGTATCTTGCGGCAAGAAGCGGATTGCTCTCCGTTTCCACTCTCCCCGCCTTGATTTTCCCGTCAAATTCTTCCGCAACCATTCCGAATATGTCTTCCATCATCGAACACTTCCCGCACCAGACTGCATAAAACTCTACCAGTACAGGCTTTTTCTCCTCCAGTACTTCCTTCCGGAAATTCTGCTCTGTCAACTCCTGCATTTGTCACACCGCCCTGACCTGCAGCCAGGATTAAATACCCTGTATAGTTCTGCACAGGATTTTTGAAGAATCCGGATCTTTTTATTCAGCCAGATATTATCGTAGCAGAATCTTCCGCACGTATGGCAGACCTTTCTTCCGCATCTTTTTCCCATTTTCCACCTGCCTGCTTTTTCTATCATCATATGCCGGATGAAGGATTCTGTTACGCGTTCCCCCTATTTTTTTCTTTCTGCAATCAGCTTGCAGATCGGATTTCCTTTGGCGGAAAACTTTGCCTCATATTCCGTCATAATATTCCCCCGGTTCAGGTCTTCGTTATGGTGCAGGTCGAAAGTATGTGCCTTCAGTTCCCAGCCGGCCTCCTGAACCTGCTCAAGAGAAAATTCAAACAGTTCTTTATTGTCCGTTTTAAACTCCACAACCCCGTCCTGCTTCAGAATATGATCATATCTCTCCCAGTACGCGGCTGACGTCAGTCTTCTCCTTGCATGACGTGCCTTTGGCCACGGATCCGAAAAATTCAGATAGATCCGGTCCACTTCCCCCGGTTCAAATACTTCTTCTATTTCAGCCGCATCCATGCATACAAACCGGATGTTAGAAGGCGGTTCCTCCATGGCATCCATCCGCTCCAGCGCCCGCAGAAGCACACTGGAGTATCGCTCGATTCCAATATAATTTATTTCCGGGTGTTCCAGCGCCATCGTCATCAGGAACCTGCCTTTCCCCATACCGATCTCCACACGTACCGGATGGTCATTTCCAAAGACCTCTTCCCAGTGTCCTTTCTGTTCCTTCTCATTCTTTATCACCGCTTCATGTCCGGCAATCACGTCTCTTGCCCCCGGTATATTCCGAAGTCTCATCCTTTTCTCTCCTCTCTCCTGATCTCATCTGGACTTTCATTATCCCAGCGCAACGTCCAGGATCATCATCAGCACAAAGCCGGCTGCAAATCCGATCGTTCCGATATTACTGTGTTCCCCTTCGCTTGCCTCCGGGATCAATTCTTCCACCACAACATAAAGCATTGCTCCGGCCGCAAAAGACAGCAGATACGGAAGCACCGGTGTAATAAATCCCGCAAGCAGAATGGTAATTCCGGCCGCCACCGGTTCCACTGCCCCGGAAAGCATCCCGTACAAAAATGCCTTTCCCTTTCCCGTTCCTTCACTTTTTAACGGCATGGAAATAATTGCTCCCTCCGGGAAGTTCTGGATCGCAATGCCGATCGACAGCGCAAACGCACCTGCCATTGTAATTTCTGTGTTCCGCGAGAGCATCCCCGCGAAAACCACGCCGACCGCCATTCCTTCCGGAATATTATGAAGTGTGACGGCAAGGACAAGCATGGTTGTTTTTTTTAAAGAACATTTCGGTCCCTCTGACTTCTCCGCCCCCATGTGAAGGTGCGGTACCGCCTGATCCATCATAAGCAGAAAGAAAATCCCAAGCAGAAATCCGGCTGCCGCCGGAATAAACGCGTATTTTCCCATGTTTTCCGACATTTCCATCGATGGAATCAACAGTGACCATACCGATGCCGCCACCATCACTCCGGACGCAAATCCAAGAAGTATCTTCTGAATAAGCGGTTTCATCTGGCCTTTCATAAAAAAAACACACGCCGAACCAAGCGTGGTCCCTATAAACGGTAACAACAGTCCTGCTGCAAGCTGCATATCTTCATCCCTCCTGTCAGTTAGTATATGATATCATCCACATTCTGCTACATCAAAGCCGGATAATCAGTCCCGGAACCGGTGGATGATTCGGACGATTGTAATATGAGCTCATTATAACCAGATATTTTTTGCTGTCAAGACCTTTCAGATATTCCATCAAAGCTTCCTTCTCCTCAAATCCACTGTCTTTCCCGCTGTAGATACAAAGACTGATAATTCCTCCCTTTTTCAGAAGCTCCAGACTCTGTTCAACTGCCTCCAGACTTGTCTGCGCTTTTGTGGCAAGATCATGTGCCCCTCCCGGAAGATAGCCAAAGTTAAACACAACACAGGAGACACTTCCATAACCGTCCTGCGTCTTCTCCAGCATTTTTCGGCAGTCCGGGTCCTCTGCCAGCTGTTCTCTCATCTTTTCATGTCCGCAGCAGAAAATTCTGACCTTTTCTTCCACGCCGGCCTCCCTCAGCCGTTCTTTTGTCTTCTCTACCGCCTGTTCCTGGATGTCAAATCCCGCTGTCAGTCCATCACTGCCTGCCAGCCTGCATAAAAGCAACGTATCATGTCCATTTCCACAGGTGGCATCAATACAGTAGTCCCCATCCTTAACCTGTTCTTCGATAAACCGGTGGCACCACTGTGTAATCTGGTAATTTTCCATATCGATCCTCCATTTTTAAACCACACAAAATCAGGCTCGCCTGCAAAGCCTTCATGCACCTTCCAGACGGGCCTGATCATTTTTCCTGTCAACTGCAGTAATCAGAACTCAAATACTGCCACACCGTATGGTGGAAGTTTATATGCAAAGGAATACGGTCTTCCATCGCACTCCTGCTTCACAGCCTTATAAACAAGCGGCCGTTCCTCGCCCTTTCCTCCATACTGTTTTTCATCACTGTTTAATATCAGCTTGTACTGCTTTCTGCGCGGCACACCTACGCGGTAGTCCGCCCATTCCATCGGCGTGAAGTTGCAGACAAAAAGCAGATTCTTTTTATTATTTCTGGAATGACGGATAAAGCTGAAAATACTTCTGTATCCGTCGTTCGCATTTACCCACTCAAAACCATATCCGACAGTGTCCTGCTCATACATGGCTTTATTCTTTTTGTAAAGCTTCAGAAGATCTCTTGTAAACGCCTGCAGATACTGATGCTCCGGCTCTTCCAGCAGATACCAGTCAAGCTCTCTTTCCTCACTCCACTCTCTAAGCTGCGCGAAATCCTGTCCCATAAACAGAAGCTTCTTCCCCGGATGCCCCATCATAAATGCGTATCCGACTTTCAGATTCGCATATTTATCAAATCCGAGTCCCGGCATCTTATTGAGCATCGAACACTTCAAATGGACGACCTCATCATGTGAAAGTACAAGAACATATTTCTCACTGTAAGCATAGGTCATCGCAAATGTCATCTGATTGTGGTGCTCTTTCCGGAAATAAGGATCCAGCTTCATATATTCCAGAAAATCGTGCATCCAGCCCATGTTCCATTTCAGGCTGAATCCCAGTCCATCGTCTTCCGGTTTTCCTGTCACTTTAGGCCATGCGGTAGACTCTTCCGCAATCATGACCGCTCCCGGATTTCGTCCAAGAACAACCGAATTTAAATGCTTGAAAAACTCGATCGCCTCCAGATTCTGATTACCTCCATATTTGTTGGCAACCCACTGACCGTCCTGCTTTCCATAATCCAGGTACAGCATCGATGCAACTGCGTCGACACGAAGCCCGTCCACATGGAAATGTTCCATCCAGAACAACGCATTGCTGATCAGGAAATTTTTTACCTCAGACTTGCCGTAGTCAAAAATCTTCGTACCCCAGTCAGGGTGCTCACCTTTTCTCGGATCCGCATATTCATAAACCGCTGTACCGTCAAAATCCGCAAGTCCGTGCGCGTCTCTTGGAAAATGAGCCGGTACCCAGTCCAGAATAACCCCGATTTTATTTTTGTGGAAGTAGTTGATCATATACGCAAAATCTTCCGGGGTTCCATATCTGGAAGTCGGCGCAAAATATCCTGTTACCTGGTATCCCCAGGAGCCGTCATACGGGTGCTCTGCGATTCCCATCAATTCAATGTGGGTATATCCCATCTCTTTCATATATTTCACAGCTTCCACTGCAAACTCACGGTAGTTGTAAAAGCGCTCCTCTTCTTCTCCCGGATGCTGTTTCCAGGAACCAATGTGCGCTTCATAGATAGACATCGGACTCTCATCCATGTTCCAGGTAGTCCTCTTTTCCATCCACGCACTGTCGCTCCATTTCAGATTTGATATGTCATGCACTTTCGAAGCGGTTCCAGGCCTTACTTCCGCATAATTCGCGAACGGATCAGCCTTGTAGAGGAAGTCTCCGGTCTTCGTCTCAATACAGTACTTATAGATCATATCCTCTTCGATCCCCTGAATAAAGCAGGTATAGATCCCAAGCGGCTCTTCTCTTACCATCGGATTTTTATCCTTGTCCCAGTTGTTAAAATCACCTACAACCGAAACTGCCTTCGCATTCGGCGCCCAGACTGCAAAATACGCACCTTTTCTGCGTCCATCCGTAACAAGATGGGATCCCATTTTTTTATATAAATCATAATGAGTTCCTTGTCCAAATAAGTACTGATCCAGTTCTCCTATCTCATATGGTTTTTTCTTTTTTGTTCTCGCCATACTATCCACCTTCTCACAAAAAATCTAAGTTTATTATACTTTAGGGATGGATAAAAAGAAAGAGTTTTAACAAAGTTTTTCACTTTATCAAAACTCTTTTCGTCATTTTATACAATTATTGTCGATTATCTTTAATGTTTGAAATCATCCTCTTTCAGAATAATTCTGTCAGTTTCATCTGTGCTCTTTCCAAATACCCTCTTCATCAGATGTTTTACATTCGCTTTCTGGGAATGGGCAATCGCGTCATCCATGATCTCCTTCACTTCAGCTACTGTCACAAAGTGGTCTTCTTTCTGAAGTACATCAATACGGCTGTAAAGAGCAAGAATTCCCATTTCATCAATCCGGTATCCGTTTTCTTTTGCATATGTCTGGCCGAACGTAACAAGCTCATCATTGATAAAGATCGGAAGTTCCACACGGGAAGTAAATTTTCTGCGGAAGTCCGGATACTCAGAAAGCATCTTCTCCATCGGACGTCTCTCATCTTCCAGAATAAACAGCATCTCTCCGGTCTGCTCTTCCATTAATCCTGTCAATTCATCAATGGTTTTATCATTCATTTTACTTGCTTTTTCAATAATCAGCGCACCACCGCTGAGCTTCTGGATAATACTGATCAGGTTCTTCTTATTCAGTGCGTCTCCGGTGATAATCGCAACCTTGCCCTGCTTCATCCTGCGCTGCTTCTGAATCGCTTTTACAATATCAACCGCAAGTACAGTCTTACCGGATCCTTTGTGTCCGATTACAAGAATATTTCCTGTTCTGGAAGTTCCATACCGCTTTCTGCAGTTTCTATCCTGCTCGAGAACATCGACAAGCTGCTCACTCATTCCACGGATCGGTACAAAATAGGAGAACAGTTTTTTCTGCTCCTCTGTCAAACCAAGCTTCAGACCGATTTCACTTGTTGCGCTCAAGTCATATCTTCCCTGAACAATAAATCCTGTATCAAAGGAAGATCCGCCGGAAGATCTGGAGTCTTCGTCTTCATCCGGTTCCTCGATTTCCAGAACCTCTTCTTTTTCCGGCTCCTGTTCCGCCGCTTCCTCTTCCTCTTCTTCCTGATCTGACTCTTCTACCTCTTCTTCATAGTCAGAATCATCCTCTTCAAAATCGGATTCTTCGTCCTCATACTCCTCTTCCATGGACTCCTCTTCAGCGTACTCGTCCTCGTCGTACTCCTCTTCAGCGTACTCGTCCTCGTCATACTCCTCTTCAGCGTACTCGTCCTCGTCGTACTCCTCTTCAGCGTACTCGTCCTCGTCATACTCTTCTTCGGCGTACTCGTCCTCGTCGTACTCTTCTTCGGCGTACTCGTCCTCGTCATACTCCTCTTCGGTATACTCGTCCTCGTCATACTCCTCTTCGGCGTACTCGTCCTCGTCATACTCCTCTTCGGTGTACTCGTCCTCATCATACTCCTCTTCGGCGTACTCGTCCTCGTCATACTCCTCCTCAGCGTACTCGTCTTCGTCGTGCTCTTCTTCGGCGTACTCGTCCTCAGGACTTTCTTCTTCGACAGATTCATCCGGTTCTGTTTCAGTTTCTGTCTCTTCTTCTGTCTGATCTTTCATCGACTCGGAAAGTCTTGCAAGAGACTCTGTCGTGCCGCCGACAGCCTCTTCTCTTTCTTTTTCTTCCGCTTCCATCTCGCTGAGAAGTCTTTGAATATCTTCTGAAAGTATCGTCGCTGTATCCTTGGAAACTGTTTCCTGCTTTGCTTTTTCTTCCTCTGCTTTTGCCTCTGCTTCGCGCCGTTTTTCTTCAATAACGGCTGCATTTTTCCTTTGTCTTTCTTCCCATTGACGAAGGATCTCTTCTATTTTCATCTGGCCTGTTTCGTACACGTCTCCCTCTCCTTTTTCGAACATCTGCTTCACTTCTGTTATCGTCTTATTTCCTCCGACAGCCATTCCAAGCAGAAAGGCTCCTGTCAGCGCTTTTGAAGAATCTGCTTTCAGAATCAGTGTTTCTCTTTTCCCCTGGTCCTGAAGCATCGAAATCACCTGCTCAAAATCTACTGTCTTTTCCGGTTCTCCCTGAACCTCTTTCTGATTTTCCGCCGGAATCTCCTCAACCTTTACCTGCTCTTCTTTTTCCGGCTTCCTTGTCTGTGCTTCTTCCACAGCGGCAGTCAGGTTTCCGGATTCTTCCTCATTCCCCGCTTTTCGATATTTCTTTTGTTGCTGCGGCGTCAGAGGTTTATATTTCATTTTCAGTTCCATCGCCTTTTGTACAAAAGCTCCGTCACTGAACCACAGAATCAGATCGTCACACTCTTCGAGGCACTCGGTTGTCATTCCCGCCTGATCGTAAAGCTCTGCAAGCTCATATGCCCATTTTTCAATATATTCCGCTTTTTTAAATTCTTCCAGCACATGAATCTGTTCTTTAATCGGGGCGTTCTGCGCCTTTAAAATCTTATACTTCAATATGTACTGGTTCGGATCCTTCGGAGCCATACTCACAAATTCGTCATAGCAGTCCAGCGCTTCCTCCGTCTCCCCCAGCCGAAGCGCCAGAGTCCCCAGGCGGTATACAATCTTCCTGCTCCCCGGACTTCTGTCATATGCAATAAAAAGGATCTCTCTGCTCTTCTGATACTCCCCGGTATATTCGTAAATTTCACTTACAGTACAAAGCATTGACGCATTTTTTACTCGCTTCCAGTCGATCGTATCTGCGATCTCCTTTGCCTTGTCGTAGGATCTTGTCTGGACGTACTTCATCATTTGTTCCGTTTTTTCACGATACTCGTATTTATCCAATGTCATTCACCTCATTAATTACTTGCTTTTGCAGCGATTCCTTACCAGCCTTCTATACGCAAGAATGATATATCTTTTCATTTTCTTAGTGTATCATACCAACCTGTCAATGTCAAAAAAATGGGAGTGTTTTTTTCTTAATTATTACAAAACTATTACGCAAAAAAAGTAGCCATTATAACGTTTTTTCTTATAATGGCTACTCTAACTATTCAATTTTTTCATATTCTATATTCTCTTACCGGAGGAATCTTTCTTTTGATCTACCGGTTCCCAAAAGCCTTTTTTATTTTATATTCGATATATAACTCAAAGTCTCTGATTAATTTTCCGCTAATGTAATCTTTGATCTCAGATCTTCTACTTCCTTTTATAATGTATTTAATTTTGTTGACTTTTCGGATCTTCTGCCAATATATCAGATTCATATAACTTAGAGAAACTCTCTTTCTTATTTCAATCTTCTTATGGGTTCTGCTCCTTGGCTTCCTCCCCTGTTACTATCCGCATACTACGTCTTCATTCATCAACTCATATTAAATATAAAATAAATGGTTAATAAAATTTCTGATGGTTATGCGATGTTTCTTTACACATCTTCTAACTCTTTGAACTATTGACTGATGTGGTATCATCCTCAATATGTCTTACAGATCTTTCAATCACAAATTCCAGTTTCTAACAACTCCGATATACTTTGTATACTCAACTATTTACTGGATTGATTTATTGATAAAGGCTTTCATCATGGGAACCTTCATCTGTAACACCACTAACATATTGAGTTTTGAATTCCGTATTGTCCAATGGTAAAAGCCCTCCTTTTCTAAATTTCCAATTCTGAAAGTGAAACAACTTCCAGTTTTCAAGAATCCCTTTCTCGTCAGGTTTCTTTTCTTTTGGATTGATTACACTATAGCATCCCGCCTCCATTTTGTCAATACTTTTCTTTTATATTTTTTATTTTATTTCATTCTTTGATTCTAATTGTGCTTATTGTCTGATTTATTTATATTTTTCATTCATTTATCTATTTTTAATTTCCTCTTCATTTACCGGTCCATCCGTGCTAAACTAAATTAGTATTGTCAATGTAAGATTGTTTTAGAATGGGAAAGGAGAAATACACACTATGGGCGGATTTTTTGGCGTAGCTTCAAAAAATGAATGTGTACTTGATTTATTTTACGGGGTAGATTATCATTCTCACCTCGGAACACGAAGAGGCGGTATGGCAACTCACGGAGAGAATGGATTCAGCCGCGCAATCCATAATATTGAAAATTCCCCGTTTCGTACCAAATTTGACAAAGATCTGGAGGAGCTGAAGGGAAATCTGGGTATTGGCTGTATTTCCGACTTCGAACCGCAGCCTCTGCTGATCCAGTCACATCTTGGCAGCTTTGCTATCACTACAGTCGGCAAGATCAATAATCTTGATTCACTTTTGAACATGATTTATAATGATGGACATTCTCATTTTCAGGAGATGAGCACCGGGCAGATTAATGCCACAGAACTGGTTGCTTCCCTGATCTGCAAAAAGGATTCGATTGTAGAAGGAATCCGTTATGTACAGTCGATCGTGGACGGTTCCATGACTCTGCTTGTCATGACTCCGGAAGGTATCTATGCGGCACGTGACCGTTACGGACGCACTCCGGTTGTCGTCGGAAAGAAAGATGATGCATACTGTGTTTCTTTTGAGAGTTTCGCATATATCAATCTCGGATATACCGATTATAAGGAACTGGGACCTGGTGAGATCGTCTATGTAACACCTGAAAGCGTGGAAACAGTCGGACAGCCTTTTGAAAAAATGAAGATCTGTTCCTTCCTCTGGGTTTATTATGGATACCCTACTTCTTCCTATGAGGGAGTCAATGTAGAGGAGATGCGCTACAAATGCGGAAGCCTTCTTGCAAAAAGAGATGCCGGAACCGTTACTCCTGACATCGTTGCAGGCGTCCCGGATTCCGGAGTGGCACATGCCATCGGTTACGCAAATGAATCCGGTATCCCATATGCCCGCCCGTTCATTAAATATACACCTACCTGGCCGCGCTCTTTCATGCCGACCACTCAAAGTCAGAGAAATCTGATCGCCCGCATGAAATTGATTCCGGTGCAGGCTTTAATCGAAGACAGAAAGCTGCTTCTGATCGATGATTCCATTGTCCGTGGAACACAGCTGCGTGAGACTACTGAATTCCTTTATCAGAGCGGTGCCAAGGAAGTGCATGTACGCCCTGCATGTCCTCCGTTGTTATATGGATGTAAGTATCTGAACTTCTCAAGATCCAAATCCGAACTGGATCTGATTACACGCCGGATTATCCGCGACTGGGAAGGAGATGCTTCCCCGGAAATCCTGGCTGAATACGCAGACCCGAACAGTGACCGGTACCAGAAGATGCTGGATGAAATCTGCCGTCAGCAGAATTTCACCTCTCTTCGTTACCACCGTCTGGATGACCTGATCGAATCCATCGGAATCGACTCCTGCAAGCTCTGTACGTACTGCTTCAACGGAGAAGAATAAAGTAAAAATGAACCCCGTCCGGCTCCCGGACGGGGTTTTCTGCTGCTTACCAGCCTCTATAATAATTGATGAGACATCCTTTCATAATGATTTCCCGTTCTGTATCTGTCAGCGCGCCAAGATGAAGCGTGATCTCTTTCAGGCCGCCGTCCACAACATAGGCTTTTACTTCTTCTGCTTTGCTTTCAATCACTTTGCGGATTTCCGGAACAAAGATATAGTCGCCGTTTTTAAACGGAAGGGCTTTGTGGTCTTCCTTTGTAATAAATGGAAGCATTCCCCAGTTGATCAGGTTGGAGCGGTAACGCTTCGTCGCATATTCGCTTGCGATGTTCGCCCATCCTCCAAGCACCTTCTGGCATGATGCCGCCTGTTCTCTTGCAGATCCGTCTCCCGGCTTCACTGCAAAGATCGTGCTTCCGATACCAAGGTTTCCTTCTCCCACATTCTGGAACTGTTCTCTCACTTTTGCCATCACAGGTTTGAGTTCTTCCAGTACTTCCAGCGGACAAGTGTGTGCCTCGATTGCTTTCTGGGCCTTCTGCACCTCTTTTGCACGCCCGACATATGCCGGATCCTTTCTGGAAAGCGCAAACTCCGCAAGTCCAAGCGGATTGGACCGGTAAGAGGAAGTCTCTCCTGACGGAATCAGCTCATCTGTCGTCGTTACCGGATCATGGATCTCTGAAACAACCTTTAACAATAAGTTTTCCGGAAGCGCCGGCATCTGCGGCCAGTCCTTGATGTTTGGACCAAACTGGATCGCTGCGTCCGGATCTGCTTTTCCGTGGCTGTCAAAGACACGGTTCGCATAAATGGAGGCATCAAAATGATAGGTCGGATTTTTATATTCCACATCGAGATCGGTCGCCGGTGTCAGATATCCTTTATTGGCGGCTGTTGCTGCAATGGATCTTGCATCCATCAGCGCCACAGAAGAAATCTGACCGTTCTGAAGCTTGGATCCTTCTCTGTTCGGGAAGTTTCTTGTCGTATGACGGATACTGAACGCATTATTTGCCGGAGTATCCCCCGCGCCAAAGCAAGGTCCGCAGAATGCTGTCTTAACAACCGTTCCTGCCGCAAGGAGATCTGCGACAGCACCGTTTTTCACCAGTTCCATGTAAATCGGAGTACTTGCCGGATACACACTGAATGTAAAGGCATCGGAGCCGATGTTCTTCCCGCGGATAATGTCCGCCGCGGCACAGATATTCTCAAATCCGCCTCCGGCACATCCTGCAATGATTCCCTGCTCCACGTAGAGTTTTCCGTTTCGTATTTTATCCTGCAGTGAATATTCCACCGCATTGTCAAGGCTTACCTTCGCTTTTTCTTCCACATCATGAAGAATATCCTTTAAGTTTGCATTAACTTCTTCGATCGTGTAGGCGTTGCTCGGATGAAACGGCATTGCGATCATCGGGCGGATGCTTCCAAGGTCTACATAGACCATTCCGTCATAATAAGCGGCTTCTCCAGGATTCAGCTCTTTATAGTCTCCACTTCTTCCGTGGATCTCATAGAACTCCCGGATGGTGTCATCCGTCTTCCAGATCGAAGAGAGGCAGGTCGTCTCTGTCGTCATAACATCAATGCCGATACGGAAATCCGCACTCAGCTTTTCAACGCCAGGTCCCACAAACTCCATCACTTTATTATTCACATAACCATTCTGGAACACCGCTTTGATAATCGCCAGAGCAACATCCTGCGGGCCGACTCCTTTAACCGGCTCTCCGTCCAGATAAACTGCAATCACTTCCGGCATCCGGATATCATATGTCTTGCTGAGAAGCTGCTTTACAAGCTCCGGTCCGCCTTCCCCTACTGCCATTGTTCCAAGAGCGCCGTATCGGGTATGACTGTCAGATCCCAGGATCATCTGACCGCCTCCGGCAAGCATTTCTCTCGCATACTGGTGGATGACAGCCTGATGAGGCGGTACATAGACGCCGCCGTATTTTTTGGCACAGGTCAGTCCAAACATATGGTCATCCTCATTGATCGTGCCGCCTACAGCACAGAGGCTGTTGTGGCAGTTGGTAAGCACGTACGGAATCGGGAACCGCTCAAGTCCGGACGCTCTTGCTGTCTGGATGATTCCGACAAACGTAATGTCATGTGACGTCAGTTTGTCAAACTTGATATTCAGATTTTTCATATTTCCTGAAACATTGTGGGCTTTCAGAATTTCATAGGCGATCGTCTGCGCCGCCGCCTCTTCTTTTGTAACCACACGTCCCGTCTTTGCTTTCAGCGCCTCGGCAGCTTCCGGTCCGTCTTCTATGATATCTTTACCATTCAGTAAGTAGACTCCATTTTTAAATAACTTTATCATACAGGCAAGTACCTCCTTCATTTTGTACTTTTCTCATTTTAGCACATTAAAATAACAGAGACAAGCTGTAATACCTGTCTCTGTGTTTTCCCTGTTTATAAACTTTATTGATTCATAAATTTCATATGCTCTGATACCATCATCGCGATTTTAAATGTCAGAGCGTCCTCAAACACCCGCACATCCAGACCTGTCAGCTTCTGAATCTTTTCCAGCCGGTACACGAGCGTATTTCTGTGGATATAGAGTTGTCTGGCCGTCTCGGAGATATTCAGATTGTTTTCGAAGAATTTGTAAACCGTGGAAAGTGTTTCTTCCTCAAACTCGGATACATCCCTGTCCCCGAAAACCTCTTTCAAAAACATCTCGCACAGAGAGAGCGGAAGCTGATGGATCAGCCGTCCTATTCCCAGTTCGTTATAAGCAAGAATATTCCTGTCCGGATAGAAAATCCGCCCCACATCCAGTGCCATGCCGGCCTCTTTGTAGGATTTTGATACATCCTTCAACTCGTGGATCATCGTACCGTAAGACACCCGGATATTAACCATTGCCTCAGCAGATACCGTATCCGCGATGCTCTTGGCGCTTTCAAACACTTCCCGGTATCCATCTGTCTCTTCCAGCGCCTTGACAAGAATCACACTTCCCTCATCCACCGCAGTTACAAAATCTTTCATGCCGGACGCGTACATTCCTTTCATCGTTTCAAGAAGCATCTGATTATCTTTGGCCCTGGCCTCTACAAGATAGACCACTCTCTTCTGATCGTTTTCGATATGAAGCTTCTTTGCCTGGTTGTAAACATCCACAAGAAGCATATTATCAAGAAGAAGATTCTGAAGAAAACGGTTCTTGTCAATCTTTTCTTTATAGGCACGTATCAGCCCCTCCATCTGTTTAACGCCGAGGCGCCCTACAATTTCCGCCTTTTCTCCGCTCATGTTTTCTATATTTAATATGTAAGCAGGTTTCTCCTCATCACACACAAGGAAGAGGGCGTATCCTGTGCGGATCTCTTCGAGTCCCTGAAAGATCTCTTCTTTTTTTATCTCTTCGAGAAATGCCTGAATCCTCTCGCCCGCATTCATACTCTCTGTCCCTGCCTGTATAATGCGATGTCCGTCCATTGCCCACACAGAACAGGAACCCCCTGCTATATTTTCTATTTCTGATATTGTTCTTTGCAGTACCTGATTTGACAACATGATGTTTTCCTCCATTCATTGGAATAATTATATCAAAAAAAGTGGAAAAGTAAATGAGGATTATTAAGATTTGTTGAATGTTTTCTTACTGTTCGCGAAATCATATTGACTTTTCAGGGCGGTTCTTTATGATACTGGTAAAGCACTACAGGAGGGAAAAGTTATGAACATTTTATACGAAATCAATCAGACAGCCGTCCGTTTTCCGGACCGCGCTGCAATGATATCCGGTGAAGAACGTTTAAGCTACGGAGATCTCTGGAAATATTCTGATCTTCTTGCCGCGGCTCTTCAAAGGCTCTGTAAAGATGACAGGACTCCGATTCCTGTCTACGGACATAAAAGCCCGCTGATGCTCATCTGCTTTCTTGCATGTGTAAAATCAGGAAGAGGATACTGTCCGGTCGATGTTTCTGTACCATGGTCCCGTACCATGCAGATCATCGAAAGCATTCAGCCGCCTTTTGTACTGGCCTGCGAAGATCCGGAGGATAGTTCCAGCACCGTTTCCTTTATCAGGAAAGAAGAAATTCAACATCTGATGCAGGAAGAATATCCGGAGGAGCAATTACAATTGTCCCCGGTTTCCGGCGAAGATCTTTTTTATATGATTTTCACTTCCGGGAGTACCGGAAGCCCGAAAGGCGTTCAGATCACTTCTGACTGTCTGAATCATTATCTGGAGTGGTCTGTCGGCCTTGGTACCTCAAAAAAAGATAAAGAAGGACACATCTTTTTAAACCAGGCACCGTTTTCTTTTGATCTTTCAGTCATGGATCTGTACACGTGCCTGGCCTGCGGCGGAACATTGTATCCTCTTACAAAATCGCAGCAGTCCGATTTTCGTCTCCTTCTTCCGGCACTGGCCGCATCCCGGGCCTCCGTGTGGGTTTCTACGCCGTCTTTCGCAGATATGTGCCTTCGGGATCCGAATTTTGACAGTTCACTGCTTCCGCAGATCAGCCTGTTTTTATTCTGCGGAGAAACGCTGACAAACCGGACCGCACAAAAGCTGGCCGGACGGTTTCCGGATGCTGTCATCATGAATACATATGGGCCGACAGAATCCACGGTAGCAGTGACGGAAGTTCAGGTCACACCGGAACTTACAGAAACGGAAATTCCGCTTCCTGTCGGGCGTCCAAAACCGGGAACATGGATTGAAATCCATTCCCCGGAAGGGGCGCGTCTGACCGATGGAGAAAGGGGCGAGATTGTTATTCTCGGAAACACGGTCAGTCCGGGATATTTCCGGCGGCCGGACCTCTCAGAACCTGTCTTTTTCACCGTCTCCAAAAACGGAAATACAGTCCGCGGATACCGGACAGGAGATGAGGGTTATATAAAGGATGGCATGCTTTACTACTGCGGACGCATTGATCTTCAGATCAAACTGCACGGATACCGGATTGAACTCGGAGATATCGAAAGCAATCTTTTGAAGCTTCCCGGTATTAAAAACGCTGCCGCTGTCGCGAATATGCGGGATGGAAAAGCAAAAAGTATTACCGCTTTCCTTGTCAAGGAAGATGTCCCGGAAGATGAGTTTGCAGAATCGCTGCGCATCAGACAGGATTTGAAAGAATACCTTCCGGATTACATGATTCCCAAAAAAGTGATCTTCCTTGACCAGCTCCCGATGACGGCCAACGGAAAAGCTGACCGGAAAGCTCTGGGAGGGATGCTTTCATGAGTTTTTTTGACAATTATCAGTTTTTCTGTGTCCTTATTCTCATTCTTCTTCCGGCATTACTGCTCGGTATTCTGGAGCAGCCGCTGAAATGGTACTCTACTGCCGCAACCATTTTATTTACCGCTCTGGCCTTTTTTTCAAAACCGGAGCAGGCAGCTTACCTGATTCTGTTTTTTATAATCGAACTGACTGTTGTAAAAGGGTACATGGCCTTGCGTGTTTCCAGAGACCGGAATGTCCGGGTGTACAGGCTGGCACTGTTTTTGAGTATTCTGCCATTGATTCTCAGTAAACTGGCCGGACTGTGGGGAGAATCCATCTTTGCGTTCCTTGGAATTTCCTATTTGACATTCCGGTGTGCCCAGATCATTATCGAGACCTATGACGGATTGATTACCGAAATGTCTGTCTTTGATTTTACAGCCTTCGTGCTGTTCTTTCCGTCTCTTAGTTCAGGTCCTATCGACCGGAGCCGGCGGTTTCTGGAGGACCTGAACAGTATCCGGCCCCGCAGAGAGTACCTGGCGCTTGCCGGAGAAGGCATATTTAAAATTCTGCTTGGACTGATTTACAAGCTGATTCTTGCCTCTGTGTTCTTTAAAGGCATGGGAATGGTTGACGGTGCCCGCACATGGTACTATGTGATTTTCTATGCGTACTGCTATGGATTTTACCTGTTTTTCGACTTTGCCGGGTACAGTCTGATGGCAGTCGGCACCAGCTATCTTCTTGGCATCCGGACTCCGGACAATTTCCGGCGGCCGTTTCAAAGTATTGACATTCAGGAGTTCTGGGACCGCTGGCATATTACACTGTCCCACTGGTTCCGGGATTTTCTCTTTTCCCGGTTTATGATTCAGTCGATCCGGAAAAAGCGTTTTAAAAACAGGCTCAATGCAGCCTGTGCAGGTTTTCTTGTCAACATGCTTGTCATGGGTCTGTGGCACGGCGTGACGCCATCCTATATCCTGTACGGATTTTATCATGGCGTTCTACTGGCCGCTACGGAATGGTACAAGAAAAAATCAACCTTTTACAAAAATCACCGTCAGAAACGGTGGTACCGTTTCCTGTCGTGGCTGATCACACTTCAGCTCGTAATTTTTGGTTTTTATATCTTTTCGGGCAAGTTTGTATGGCTGCTCGGATTATCATAATTTTGGAGGGAATATACTATGAAAGAAACACTGTTTGAAATTTTGGAAAGAATCTGTGAAGATGATATTGTAAAAAGCAACCCGGACATTGATCTGTTTGAAACCGATCTGATGGATTCGCTTGGATTTGCAGAACTGCTTGCAGATATTGAGGACGAACTCGGTATCCTGATCGCCCCGTCCGAGGTAGACCGCAGTACCTTTAACACACCAAACCGGATCCTTACCTATCTGGAAACAAGGAGTGCATCATGAAACGGTTACTGGCATTTTTCCTTGCCGCTGCCCTTACACTGACTTCGGCAGCCGGGCTGCATTTTCTGGCAGAGCGCAGGGTATATGCCGACGGAAATGCATTCGCCTCCTGGTCCGGAGACGGAAAATTTCCGGCCAGGGAAGCTATTTTAAAAAACCTGGATGAAAATACAGTTCTGACATTCGGCTCTTCCGAGTTTCAGTACGGCGTGAAAACACCTTATCATCCGGGAAAGATTTTCAAAGACACAAAATTTCATATGATGCTGATCGGTGCCGGCTATTACCAGTCTCTCAGCCATGCCATCACACTAGCATCGCTGGGAGAACATGCAAAGACAAAGGAAGCGGTTCTTTTCCTTTCCCCGCAGTGGTTCCGGAAGGCAGGTGTACAGCCGGAGGCTTTCACCTCCCGTTTTTCAGAGTCCCATTACATCGCAATGCTCAAAAACAACCATCTGCGCAAAAATGTCAAGGACTACATGATCAAACGCTCCCATGAACTGCTTCGGGTCGATCCTGCTGCCCGGGAACGTGCAGACCTTTATAACCGTGTACTCTACACTCAGGACGCTTCCATGTCCGACCGTGTCAACTACCGGATCTACACGAGGTTCCTGAAAGAAAAAGAACTGCAGACCGCTGTCATGCAGATGGTAAAGGACAATGTTCCAAAAGCATCGTCCAAAGAAAAAACGGATCAGGATCCGGATTTTGCTTCCCTGTTAAAACAGTCCATTAAAGATGGAGAGGCACAGAATCAGGGAAATCCGTTTTATATGGACAACAGTTCCTACAAATGGAAAGTCCGTCCATTCATGAAAAAAAAGAAAAACCAGAGTCTGAATGGAAGTTACAGCACCTCGCCGGAATATGACGATCTCAGATGTTTTCTTGATGTCTGTCAGGATCTTGGAATCCGTCCTCTGCTCGTCATGATGCCGGTTAACGGATACTGGTACGATTATACCGGCTTCCCAAAAGAAGCAAGGGAAGACTACTACCAGAAAATCCGCTCCGTGGCCGCCGAGTACAATGCCTCCATAGCAGATTTCTCCGATCAGGAATACACAAAATACTTCTTCGAAGACGGAGTCCATATAGGTAAGAAAGGATGGGTGATGATCAATGAAAGCATTTACAGATTTTATCAGAAAACTGAAGAAAAATAAATTTGCCGCATTCGCAGGGTGGACGGCTGTATTTTATGCAATGCTCATGATACTCTACCTGTATCTCATGTACGCCAATCTGTCCACCGCACCAAAATTTGTCTACAATATGTTCTAATATTAATTTTTTACCAATTTATAAGGGACGGGTTCCTGCGCACCGGAACACGTCCCCAATGAAATCTTTTTTATTTAGTGTGTTTCGCCCATTGCTTTCTGCACATCTTCTTTGTTTGTCACTGCGGCTTCGATGCCGTATTCCAGAGCTTTTGCTATCATTTCCAGGGACATAAACGGTGTGCCGTTTGCCTTGTCCACAACCTGTCCGCTTTCAAATGGTACATGTACAAATCCGGCTCGGATTCCAGGATATTTTTTCGCCGCAAGATAAAGCACATTGTACATAATGCAATTGCATACATAGGTTCCTGCTGTATAGGAAATGTGTGCCGGAATTCCATGGGCTCTCATATTTTCCACCATTGCTTTTACCGGAAGTGTGGAAAAGTATGCAGTCTCGCCGTCTTCGCGGATTGGTTCGTCAAATGGCTGTTCTCCGTCGTTATCCGGGATCCTTGCTTCTTTCAGGTTGATCGCAACCCTTTCTACTGTCATACAGGAGCGTCCGCCTGCCTGTCCGACATCCAGTACCATGTCCGGCTCGTATTTTTTAATTGCCTCTTCTACAACCTCTGCACTTCTTGTGAATACGGTCGGAATTTCAATTTTGATAATTTCAGCTCCTGCGATTGTATCCGGAAGCAGTTTCACTGCCTCATATGCCGGATTTACTTTTTCTCCCCCAAATGGATCGAATCCTGTCACTAATACTTTCATTGTACTGACCTCCTTATACCTTAATATACATTTGGTTCCGGCAAGATAATCTTGCCTTCCTGCATCAGCTGCCTGTTGTCCGCATAGATATCCGGTTCCAGGCATACAAGATCAAAATGCCCTTTGGCATTCTGTACACCTCCAAGGGCAAGATTCCGGCCGAGTCCGATATGGAATGTTCCATAGGCTGACTCGTCCTCGATATAGCAGTCTCCCACACACCGGGAGTACGAATTCAGGCCGATGCCGAATTCACCGCCAATATAGATCCTGCTGTCCTTGTAAGCTTCCATATAGTTTTTCAGCCGGATTCCGGTCGGCGTCTCTTCGATTTTTACAATGCGCCCTTCCCGGAATTCTATTCTCGTAACTTCTTCTGCTTTCCCAATGTACCCAAGTGATCCGTCCAGCATCATGATGCCTTCCGTCTTCGTCTCCTCAATCGGTACATAAACCTCGATACTGGCCGAGGAATATCCTTTGCCGTCTTTGACCACACCGTTGAAAAACCCCGGATTTCTGCCCTTTTTCCCCATCTGCAGGTCGGTACCCGCAGGAGTGGTTACGTGAATCCGTGACGAATGACGGAGGTATTTCATAATAACCTCCGCCATCAGCCGGCTTTTCTTTGTATCCATCATGAGGAAATCAAATTCCAGCATGGATTTTCCATTGTTTGTCGAAAGGGGCAGGGACAAAAATTTCTTATGACGGCTGATTGCGCGCTTCGCAGCTTTGGTTGTCACAAGCGAATATTCCGTTGCCGCGATGATCGCAGTGTAAGGATCAAAAATTTCTTCATTTTCGTCAAAAAACACCCCTACATACCGTCCTTTATTCTCTACCAGAAGTGTATTCACCGATCTGGCCCTTTTGACTGCCTGCTTTCTGAGTTCCTGCGCTTCTGCCCTGTACTCTTTGCTTGTCACAATCAAAAGTTTGTCCCAGGGTTTTATTCTTACCCAGTTTTCAATAATAATACGGGCTCCCCGCTCAATGTCACGCATCCCCCTGTGCCGTCCTTATATTACCTATTTAAACATAATCATGTAGCAGATCTGTACTACAAGCATGATTGCTGCCACAACAACCTGATTCTTAATAACACCCCAGCGGTCTTTCATATTCAGAATAGCCACCGGAACGATGTTGAAGTTCGCAGCCATTGGTGTACAGAGTGTACCACAGTAACCGCATGTCAGAGCAAGCATTCCGATGATAACCGGATCCGCACCGTACGCAAGTACGAATGGTCCGCCGATACCAACGGTAATAACCGTGATAGCCGCGAAAGCATTTCCCATGATCATGGTGAAGAGCACCATTCCGATTGCGAAAATGATGATACCAAGGTTGACATTTCCTTTTGGTACTACATTTTCTACGATACCGGCGATTACTTCGCCGACTCCGGCCTCCGTGAAGATACCGCCCAGAGCTCCAAGGAGCTGAGGAAGCATACACAGAGGTCCCATCATGGACAGAAAACGTTCAGATCCTTCCAGGAATACTTGCGGTTTATTATCCGAAGAGTAGGCTCTCAGAATAATCATGGAGATGATAACACCTACCGTAACACCTACCATGGAGCTGATGTTTGTAAATAACGCGAATAAGAGAGAACATACCGCTACAGTAAGGGCAGGGATGAAGATCTTCATACCGATCTTCTGGTACTGTCCTTTTGTGTATTCTTTTGTCGGGGCATTTGTCTTTCCGACTTTTACACGTTTGAAAATCGGCGGCATACACATTACGATAACAAGCGCTCCGGATACCTTCGCCGGAAGCCATGTTCCGAATGCACAAACAATACCAAATGAACACCAGAATACCGCAGTACCGATTCTGGACGGATTTTCTTTGTCGAGCAGATTTTTGATACCTGCAAAAATTGTAATCAGACCAATGATGATCCACACCGCTTCGCCAAGAACATTGGCAGGGCCGGCACCTATCTGTATAAACTTAAGATCCATGTATCTGTACCCCCTTTATTTCTTCTTCTCCGGTTTCGCCGCACTGGAACCATAGTATTTTTTCATCAGTTTCTTGTCTTTTGTGATGTAGTAGATACTTGCCACAACAAGTGCGATGATCGCAATCGGAAGTTCCGCGATTGCCAGTTCCACAAGTTCTACCTCGTATCCAAGAGACGCCAGTGTCGTCTGTACAAGGATACCGCCGGCACCTCCAACGAAGAGTACCTGGAAGAAGAACCATGTAATATTTTCCATACCGGATGCCATTCCTTTGATATCTTCCATATGTTCCTCATTCGGCTCATGTCCGTGGCTCTCGATGGCACCTTCTGTCATCGGAAGAAGTACCGGACGGATAAATCCGGCAACACCGCCGAATCCTACGTTAAACGCACCAAAGAATCCTCTGAGGATACCATACGCGCATACGAGCCTTCCGGCCGTAGCGCTTTTTACTTTTCTCATCAGATCCGCAGCCGCTTCACGCAGACCGTTCGCCTCCAGTACACCTGTTACAAGCAGGATCATAATAAAAATTGCCATGCTTCGGTTCGCTACAAAGTTTGTTCCAAGTGTTTCAAGAAGTCCGTCAATTCCAAGACCTCCTGCAAGAGCGGTCGTCACTGCCGCTAAAAAGATAATAAGGATGGAATCCAGTTTCAGCGCAAATCCGAGCACTACAATCAGGACACCAATCAGTTTAATATACTCCATAGATTTTCCTCCTTCTTTCTTTTGAGTCTTTTACTTGTATACGATCATCGGCCGACGTCTCCGATATCGTGCAGATATACTGCCGTCTTCACATCTCATGCTGCATTCATGAAGAAGTTCTGCTTCCATCAGCATCTGAATCGTCACCTCATCATGTGCCACATGAGCTCTTGCGCACAGATTCAGATATTCATCCTGCGCAGTCTCATCAGCTACTTCACTTGTATATGATACGGTTGTAATCCACGGGAAGCGGATCGACGGATATTTGTGTGCCGGATCTGCCGCATATGGAATCCAGTAGTTAATCATATTTTTATAGTAGTTGGCCGGGAAAAGCTTCGGCATCCATGCATGTGCATATTTCTCAAACTGAGCGCTCCACTCTTTGTTGAGTGCCGTCATCTCCTCGTCCTCTGCGATCTTGTCCGCAATCACATCTTCCATTTTCTTGTTGACCGGATAGTTATCTTTGTACGCCTCATCCGTCACATACCAGAAATATCCGTAAAGAAGTGATCTTGGAAGCCAGAATCCTTTGTAGGAAGGGGATGTATATCCCGAGAACTGCTGCTCCCATTCATGGCTTGGCACTCCGTGATTGTCCACAATCATATCCGGCGCGTACCGTTCATACAGCCTGCTCAGTCCCATCGCTTCGGAATGTATCGTATCCTGATGGAAGTGTTCGTGGAAGAATTCCTTACCAAGGGCATTGAATCTTGCCACATGGAACTTCCAGTACGGATGCTCTTTCTGAAGCTCATAATGAATTGCCGCTCCGTCTACATTTTCCATCGGGACAAGGATCAGATTCAGCTTCTCCGGAAGATCCCTGTATGTCTCATCGGTCAGCAGCTTCTTTAACAGAATGAACGATGCGTTCGTGCTGGATACCTCATTTGCATGATGCCTTGCGTTGATAATTTCAGACGGACACTTTGTCAGACGTTTCGTCATGGAAAGATATCCTTCCCGCTCCGGTTTCAGCCAGATCGCATAGAGCTCTCTTCCTGTGTAGGACCTTGCGGTTCTGAATACCTCGATTCCAGGAACATGTTTCAGTTCTTCTATGATCGCCATACACTGTTCATATCCGATCAGCTCTTTCTCATGGAGATCGATGTCCATAATACATTTATCCTTGACCGGCGGCTCCTGTGCCGGAACTGCCGCCTCAATCACGCTGCCGCTTTCTGTAAGGAAACGGACAGCTGAAATATTATACCAGCCTTCGGTAATTTCCAGCACACCCTTCTCCATAAGATCTGCGTAGGCTTTCAGGAATTCATCCGAAACACCTGCCGTCCGGATGTCCACACAAAGTTTTCCGTCTTTTGCGGAAAGTCCGGTTACTTTGAAGGAAACTTCCTCACGCATCCTCTGGCTTACAACTGCCTTGCCGTCTTTTTCAATACACGGCTTTTCTTTCGCTTTTTCAAATACGGTTACCTTGAATACCGGTCTTCCTTCTTTCTGATGAATAGATGGAAGAATCAGTCCCGGCGCGTCCAGCATGACGCCGATATTCTGAACTCCGTAGTTCTTAAAATAGTCGCTTCCGGTAAAATACATATCCTCATGCAGAGCATCCAGCGACGAAATCAGGTCTTCTCTGCATCCTACACGGTAATCCGGTTCGCTGACTGTCACATCCAGAAGAAGCTCCTGGAAAAACGGCTGCTGCTCCGCTGTGACTGTTCCGCCGGTCTTTTCCTCAATATACTGCTTACACTCCGGAAGGACTTTTGCCTGGAACGTATCCCATACTTCCTCCAGATCAGTCCGGATCTTCCTGAAAAGCATCTCCTGCTCATTAATCCACACGCGGATATATCCGGTTGCCGGATGTACCTTGCCCATCTGCGGATATTCATCCAGATACGGGCGTTCCGAACACTGTGCTTTATATGTATTTTCATAGCAGAGCGTCTCATCCTGATATACTTTGCAAAGGTAGGTAAGATCTTCCGCGCCTTCATATGGAAGAAATACAACCGCATCTCTTTCCACTCCCAGTTCTCTTACAAGTACATCTTCAATCGGATACAGCTCCTGCAGATACCGGATCGGCAGATCATACCATTTGTCCGGGTTGTCCGCCTGAAGATTGTGGTAGGATGGTGTCGCCCCGTTTTCATCCAGCCATTCTGTTTCCCCTTCCGGCAGAAACGGCTTGAAATAAATCTCGATTTTGTCCGGTTTCTTTTCCTTTACTGCAGGAATTACGATCTCATCGATCCAGGAAAATCCCTGCTTGTATGCACAGATCAGCTCTGTCCGGACTTCCGCTGCTCCAAGGCTTTTTGCTTTTTCTTCCATCCGTGTTCTCATCCGGCTGCGGACAGTCTGATCTTCACTGACCGCACCCTCTATCCGGATACTGTCTCCGTTTTTAATCAACGGATAAACCTCTTTTTCCAGTATTTCCTCAAACGTCTCTACTTCCCACGGAAGCTCATAGACCTTTTCATATGCTTTCTTTCCTGCTTTATAATTTTCAAAAGTAACATCTGTAAACAGTGCCTTCTGATCTTCACGAAGTTCCGGCGAACCGTATACCGTGCAGCTGCCGCTCTCTTTCTGCTTCAGCATCTGAAGCGCCGCGATCTGTCCATCCCCATTCCGCAGAACCGCGTCATCGCACATATCCATCAGAACATCACGGAATGTTTTCCATCCGCCTGTTCCCGGAAAATTCTCACAAATCAACGAAGAAAGCTCCTCCAGCTCTTTCCCTCTTCCCCTGAGGTAAACCTTCATAACCCCATCGGACTCTTCCATCGTCATTTCCGCCTGGTCTGCTTCTTCCAGAATGATGGCATTTCCGCCGTAACCTTCTTCTGCCGTGATGCCGCCTTCATACCCCGTTGTCTCCATACCGAGACGGAAAGCAATGTTGCAGGCTGCAATCATCATGGATGCATCCGCGTCTTCAGGCAGCTTAATTTTCACATCGAGTCTGTCCGGAAGAAAATCATAATCTTCATCCTTCAGAAACGGTCCTTTTCCAAATATTGTTTCCAGTCCTTTTTCCTTTCGGAAATCCAGGTCAAACATTGGTTCCGGATGCCCTTCTGCCGTTTTATAGCCATCCGGGACTTCCGGCTCTGACAGCTGATACAATGCCTGCAGTTCCTCTTCCGTTTTCGGAGCAGGAATTTCTCCTTTCACTCCCGCAACCGGAAAAGCTGCCGCTTCTGTCTGAAATCCTAACAGAAGGGCCGCTTCCAAAGCAAGCTTTCTCTCTTCAGTTGTCATTTGATTTCGTATCTCTAGTTTCTCCATAGATGTCACCTCCCAAATCCTTTGGAATTCAAATTATAAAAATTATATTAAGAATTTATCACAGTAAAATGCGAAAGTCAACATTCACACAAATATTTTCAAAATTCCCAGCATTTTCTATGTAATTTTTCATAAAATTTGTTTATTTTTTTACAGAAAAAAAGTGAGTATTACCAAAAATACTCACTTTTCACTCTACTTTATATTACTGTTGTAATTCCATCAGATCACCCTGTGTTCCAGCCATTTTCGGCTTCTCAGACGTACGGTAAAGACGATGGCCCGCACCGTCCAGTCCGTAAACATTCCAATCCATACCGCAATCGGTCCCATTCCAAAGACTCTTGCCAGAACCATGACAAGGGATACCCTGAAAACCCACATGGAAAGAATGGAGACCACCATGGAAAAACGGACGTCTCCCGCCGCCCGGAACCCGTATGCCGGGATAAACGCCAGCGTCCATACCACCGGTTTGACAATCGTAATGCAGGTCACCATAAAAATACACATCGATGCACTGGCAGGCTCCATCCCGCCGAAATAAGTAATCGGATGCACAAGCGCAAATAAAAGCAGGCAGGAGATTACGACAACAACTTCTCCTATCACGGAAAGTTTTTTCACATAATAAACCGCCTCATCCTTGCGTCCGGCTCCCATGCACTCTCCTACCACAGTCATCAGTCCGATCCCGACTCCGATTGCCATAATCCCGTTCAGATTTTCAATCGTGTTGGTCATTCCCTGCGCCGCAATCGCGGCTGTTCCCATCATGGAGACGGTGGACTGGATGGCAAGCTTTCCGAACTGGAACATGCTGTTTTCAATCCCGGAGGGTATGCCGATCTTCAGAATTCTTTTAATCTGTCCCCAGTCCGGCCGGATCGAAAAGTACCGTTTCAGGTGAATCTCCCAGACCGGCTTCCGCAGCTCATAAAGAACGGCAATCATGGCAAACGCTCTTGCAAGCATCGTTGCGCAGGCGGAACCCCCTACTCCCAGGTGAAAGCCCCAGACGAACAGCAGATTTAAAACAACATTTAAAACATTGGCAAGGACAGATATCTGCATCGGAAGCCGGCTGTTTTCCTGCGCCCTCAGAATGGACGCACCGTCATCATAAAGAGCAATAAACGGGAACGCCACCGCCGAAAACAGGAAATAGATTTTGGCGTTATCCATAACCTCTTTTTCGACTTCCCCGAAAATCAGCTGAAGAACCGGTTCATGAAAAATAATGCAGACTACAGCCATAATCAGCGAAAGGAAGAAGGTGACGAACACAAGCTGGCCTGCCGCCTCATTTGCCTTTTCCACGTCTTTGCTCCCAAGATACTGCGAACAGATCACGGTACCTCCGGCCGCAAGGGCAAAAAAGGCTTCCACAATCAGTATGTTGATCGCGTCCACAAGGGATACCGCTGATATGGCCGCGGATCCGATGTTGCTGACAATAAGCGTATCAACAGTTCCCATAAACGAATTCAGCAGCTGATCCAGCGCAAGCGGAATCAAAAGCGCCGCCAGCTGTCTGTTTGTAAATAAATGCTTTTTTCTCTGTTCCTTCATAATAATAAGTAGTCCCCCGCTCTTTTCTTTTACCAGTTTATCACGAGAAAGTATTCCGGGCAAGAAACCCTTTTTCTCCGGCAGACAAAAAAGCATGCCGCAGAATCTCTCCCGGCATGCTTTTTTGTTTTTCTTATATTTTCTTTCTGGATGTAACCCGAAGTCTGGACATGGCCCTTGCAAGCGCCATCTGGTTGGCGTTATATTCTTCCAGGCTTTTCTTCTGGCGGAGCTGCTCTTCTGCCCGTTCTTTCGCCTCTTCGGCACGGCGGATATCGATCTCCTCCGGGCGCTCTACGGTCAGGGCGAATACCTTGACACGGTTGTTGAACACTTCAATAAATCCGGCGCTCACTGCAACAGTTGTCTTATTGCCCTCCGGGTCTACAAATACCATCTCTCCCGGCACAATTGCCGCGATCATGTCCTCATGGTGCGGCAATACCTGCATTTCTCCGTCTTCCACCGGAAAGGTAATGCTCTGACCTCTTCCGACATAAAACTGACGGTTGCTTGCATAGATTTCCAGTCCGAATGTATTATGCTGGCCCATATGCCCACTCCTTTACTCTTCTGAGGATGCTTCCTTTTTTGCCTTCTCGATCACATCATCGATCGTACCTACATTGAAAAACGCGTTTTCCGGATAATCATCCATCTCGCCGTTGACAATCATCTTAAATCCGCGGATTGTCTCTTTTAACGGAACGTATTTACCCGGAATACCGGTAAAGTTTTCCGCTACATGGAATGGCTGAGAAAGGAATCTCTGGATCTTTCTTGCGCGGAAAACGGTCTTTTTATCTTCTTCTGAGAGTTCTTCCATACCGAGGATGGCAATAATGTCCTGAAGTTCTTTGTATTTCTGAAGGATCTCCTGAACTTTTCTTGCCACTTCGTAATGTTCCTCTCCGACTACATCTGCCTCCAGAATACGGGAGCTGGATTCCAGCGGATCTACCGCCGGATAAATTCCCTGCTCTACAATCTTTCTGGAAAGAACAGTCTGGGCATCCAGATGGGCGAATGTCGTCGCCGGAGCCGGGTCTGTCAGGTCGTCCGCCGGCACGTAAACCGCCTGTACGGATGTAACAGAACCGTTCTTTGTGGAAGCGATCCGTTCCTGAAGCGCACCCATCTCGTTTGCAAGTGTCGGCTGATATCCTACGGCTGACGGCATACGGCCAAGCAGCGCGGATACCTCAGAACCGGCCTGCACAAAACGGAAAATATTATCAATAAACAGAAGCACGTTCTGATGCTCTCTGTCACGGAAATACTCTGCCATTGTAAGACCTGTCTCCGCCACACGCATACGGGATCCAGGCGGCTCGTTCATCTGTCCGAACACAAGGGCGGTCTTATTTAAAACACCGGATTCTCTCATTTCTGTCCAGAGATCATTTCCCTCACGGGAACGTTCTCCGACACCGGTAAATATGGAATATCCGCCGTGCTCTGTAGCGATATTCTGAATCAGTTCCTGAATCAACACGGTTTTGCCGACACCGGCTCCTCCGAACAGACCGATCTTTCCTCCCTTTGCATAAGGTGCAAGAAGATCAATGACTTTGATTCCGGTCTCAAGAATCTCGACAACCGGACTCTGTTCTTCAAATGTCGGAGGATTTCTGTGGATTTCCCAGTGTTCCTCATCTTCCAGGGATTCACCTCCGTCAATCGTATCGCCAAGAACGTTGAAGAGACGTCCAAGTGTCTTGTCGCCGACCGGAACCTTGATCCCTGCACCGGTCGCGGTCACTTCCATGTCACGGCAGAGGCCTTCACTTGCGGAAAGCATGATACAGCGGACTGTATCATTTCCGATATGCTGTGATACCTCCATCACACTTTTCTTTCCATTGTTCTCTACGGCAAGTGCATCTTTGATAGCTGGAAGCTCACCATTTTTAAAAATAACATCTACAACAGGTCCCATGACCTGTACAATCTTTCCTTTATTCATCGTTATCACTTCCTTTTTTGTGCCCTCGCACCGCCGATTACCTCTGTGATTTCCTGAGTAATTGCGGCCTGCCTTGCACGGTTATACTGAATGGACAACTCCCGGAGCATCTCCTTTGCATTGTCCGTGGAAGACTGCATCGCAGTCATTCTGGCATTATTCTCACTGGCATAAGATTCAACCAGACAGCCGTATATATTTCCTGTAATGTAGTTCGGTACGACCTGATCCAGAACATCTTTGGTGGACGGCACCATGTGGATAATCTCCTGCTGTACATCGACCGGAAGTTTCGGCATGAATGCCGCCTTTTTCAGCGGGAGAAGCTGTACCCGCTTTGTCTCCATGCTGACTGCATTTTCCATCTCCGTATAAATAATATCGACTTCATCGAGCTCTCTCTCCAGAAACTTTTCCACGACTTCTCTGGCGATCACCCTTGCCCTGTGCATGGTCGGCTTCTGAACCGTGTAATGGAACTGCTCATCCATATCCACATTTTTCTTGCGGAAATACTGCTGTCCCACAATACCGAGCACATACAGCTTGTGATGACCTTCTTCCTGAACCATCTCTTCTGTCATCTTGATGACATTGTGGTTATAAGCGCCGGCAAGACCCTTATCTGCCGTCACGACAATGCAGCCGATCTTTCTCTCGTCAGCCGGTATCTCCGGTCTCGTATCAAAAAACACATGCTCCACATCCGGCATGTGGCGGAGAATTCTGGAAACCGCGTTCTGCAGATTATAAAAGTACGGCTCCGTATCCGCAAGCACCTGCTTTGCACGCTTCATCTTGGAAGAAGAAATCATATACATCGCATTCGTGATCTTCATCGTATCCTGGATACTTTTCATACGTGCCTGTATTTCTTTTGCATTTGCCATACTAACACCTGCTCTTGTCTCTGAATTCTTCTGCTGCTTTTACAATCTTTTCTTCAAGTTCCTCTGTCAGTACCTTCTTTTCGGCAAGCTCGCGGCCGATTTCCGGATAGACATTGTCAATATACTCAAGAAGCTCTTTCTGATAATTCTTCAAATCTTTCAGCGGAATTCCGATCAGCTTCTTATGCGTAGCCGCGCACAGTGTGATTACCTGATCCTGCATGGACAGCGGACTGCAAAGCGGCTGTTTTAAAAGTTCCATCAGACATGCTCCGTATTCAAGCTGTGCCTTTGTAGATTCATCCAGATCAGAAGAGAACTGGGTGAATACCTGCATCTCTCTGTACTGTGCCAGATCAATACGGACACTTCCGGCAGCCTTTTTCATCGCCTTCGTCTGTGCCGCACCACCAACACGGGATACAGAAAGACCGACATTGACAGCCGGACGCATACCGGAGAAGAACAGGTCGCTCTCCAGGAAAATCTGTCCATCCGTGATGGAAATGATATTGGTCGGAATATATGCCGATACATCTCCGGCCTGTGTCTCTACGATTGGAAGCGCTGTGATAGATCCGCCTCCAGCCTCATCGCTCAGACGGCTGGAACGTTCCAGAAGTCTGGAATGTAAATAGAAGACATCACCCGGATATGCCTCACGTCCAGGCGGTCTCTCCAGAAGGAGTGACAGTGCACGGTAAGCTACCGCGTGCTTGGACAGATCATCGTATACGATCAGCACATCCTTCCCTTTATACATAAAATATTCTGCAAGAGCTGTGCCCGCATATGGCGCAATATACTGGAGCGGCGCACAGTCACTGGCTGTCGCTGCAACCACCATTGTATAGTCCATGGCTCCATATTTCTCAAAAGTGGAAACCAGCTTTGCGATCGTAGACGCTTTCTGTCCGATCGCGACATAGATACAGATCACATCTTTTCCCTTCTGGTTCAGAATCGTGTCTGTCGCAATCGATGTTTTTCCGGTCTGACGGTCTCCGATGATCAGCTCACGCTGTCCCCGGCCGATCGGGAACATTGAATCGATTGAAAGGATTCCTGTCTCAAGCGGTACGGTAACCGATTTCCTGTCAACAATTGACGGTGCCGGATATTCGATCGGTCTGTATTCACCGGCCTCAATGTCCCCTTTGCCGTCGATCGGCGCGCCCAGCGCGTTGACAACACGTCCGATATAGCCTTCTCCGGCCGGAACACCTGCATTTTTCCCGGTACGGAATACTTTCGTTCCTTCACCGATCTCACGGTCATCTCCGAAAAGAATACAGCCGATGCTGTTCTGGCGGATATCCTGTACCATCCCTTTCAGTCCGTTTTCAAATGTAACGATCTCACCGTAAGCCGCATGGTCAATCCCGTAAATCGTGGCAATCCCGTCTCCGACACTGACTACCTGTCCGACTTCCTTATCTTTGCTGATTTCATCATAATTCTGAATTTCTTCTTTCAATATGGAGATTATTTCGTCTGAATTGATTGTGCTCAATTACTTCACCTCCGCTTTTAATGTTGTAAAGCACGGGAAAGCGCCCGGAATCTTCCTCTGAAACTCCAGTCGAACTCCCGTCCGCCTGCCTGAAGGATGAATCCTCCGATCAGGCTTTTCTCTTCTTTTAAAGAAAGCGCAACTTCCTTTACATGAAATTTCCGGCGCAGGAATGTTTTCATCTTTTCCTGCTGCTCCACTGTCGGAGCCGTCACATAAAACAAGACGGCCTCAAGGCCCTCGTTTGCTTTTCTTTCAATTTCCCGGTACGCCTCGAACATTTCCAGAAGCAGTCCCGATTTCTGATTTCTGCATACGACCTTGATAAAATTTCTGATCCCTTCCGGGAAAATACGGTCTATGATTTTCTCTTTTACATGAAAAGCAATCGTCGGATTTGTAAGGCTTTCCCCCACCTCAGGGACTTCCTTTAAAATCGTCTCTGCCGTTTTTACAGATTCTGCATCCACATGAAGTTCGTATAATGCCTGTGCATAATTTTTAGCTGTCTGTGTCATCAGAATCACCTGCTTCTTCTAAAAACTGGTCATAAAGTGCCAAATCTCTTTCACTGCTGTTTTTCTCGCCCATAATTTTAGAAGCGGCTGTCAAAGCAATATCGGCTATCTGGGACTTCATCTCCCGCATAGCCTGCTCTCTTTCCACTTCCATTGTCTTTCTCGCCTTATCCACAATCTGGCCCGCTTCTTCATTTGCATTCTTCACGATTGCGTCAGCCTGAAGCGCCGCCTCTGTTTTGGCCCTTTCTACGATCTGCCCGGATTCCTCTTTCGCTGAAGCAAGCGCTTCTTCATACTGCGCTTTCAGCTTTCCGGCAGACTCCTTCTGATCCTGCGCATCCTTTAACTGTCCGCGGATCAGCTCGTCTCTTTGATCCATGATCTTCTGAATCGGCTTAAATAAGAAATGCTGCAGCAGGAAATACAGAACAAGCAGATTTATGATTGTACCGATGATTGTAACCGGACTTAATGTCAGCATCTGCCTCTACCTGCCTTTCTCTTATCCTAATAAGATGATGATTAACAGACCGATTACGAAACCGTAGATCGCTGTTGCCTCGGCAAGCGCACATCCTAAAAGAAGTGTACTTCTGATTTTGCTCTCTGCCTCCGGCTGTCTTGCGATAGACTCAGCTGCCTTTCCTGTTGCAAGGCCGATACCGATACCTGCACCAATACCTGTAAACACTGCTACTGCTGCTCCAATTGCAATTAAAGATGACATCGTTTTGTTTCCTCCTTGTTCTCTCTTCTCAGTTCCCTGTCTGCCTATTCAACTGCTTCGCTGATAAACAGGGATGTTAAAAATACAAATACATATGCCTGAATGAATCCGTCAAAAAAATCAAAATACAGATTAAATGGTACCGGAAGCAAAATCGGACAGATAATCTCGACCAGCTTCATGACCACATAAGATCCTAATACATTTCCGAAAAGCCGCATACAAAGCGAAAGCGGCCGGATACCAATCTCCAGTATATTGATTGGAAGCATAATGGGAATCGGCTCAGCAAAACTTTTCAGCCACCCCTTTGTCCCTTTCTGGTGAATCCCGGAATATTCGATCAGGATGATACTCATAAGCGCCAGCGCAATCGTCACGCCCATATCCTTTGTCGGCGGGACGAACCCGAATACCCCCATGATATTGGCAAGTCCGATATAAAGGACAATCGTAATCATGTAAGGAATATAGCGTGCTCCGTGCTCTCCCAGCAGATTATAAAAGAAATTGCGGAAAAATAAATATCCGGCCTCAAGAGCAAGCTGCTTTTTTCCCGGATTTTCCACTTTTAAGTTCCGCACTAAAATAATAGAAAGTAATACAAGAACCGCCATAACAATCCATGTCACAACGACGGATTCATAGATCGGAAGCCCATCTCCGACCGGTATCGTGAACATAATTTTACAGTTCAGTTCTTCCATTAATTTCTCTGATAAACTACCCGTTTTGCTCCCTCCTTTTCTTTTTCATATCGTGCTTACTTTACTCCTCCATATTTGAAAAGTCAATATCCGATCCAACAATAATCCATAATAAAAAGTTAGTTTTTTGTATATTTTTACTATGGTTTTTGTTAATTTTTACTGCTATTTAGCAGATATCTTTTCTCATATATCTCCAATATGCCGCAAAAAGTCCGATCAAAGCGTAGATCATGCCAGAAAAACCGGTTCCGGTTCCAATTCCCCAGCCGGAATGACGTTGGCACCATATGCATAAGCATAAGGAATGATATATTTTACAAATCGCCAGAGTCCCTGACATGAATATTCCAATGGTACAGCTGTTACGAAAAATCCAATAAGAAAAGCCAGAACGGAAGGCTTTTACTCCATCTCCGTTCTGGCTGTCTTTAATTCTTATAATCTCTTCATCAGTTCTTCGCGTTCTTTTTCGTATCCCGGTTTTCCGAGAAGGGCAAACATATTTTTCTTGTATGCCTCTACGCCCGGCTGATTAAATGGATTTACGCCAAGAATATATCCGCTGACGCCGCAGGCAAATTCAAAGAAGTAGAACAGCTCTCCAAGGTAGAATTCATTCTGCTCCGGAATCTTTACCATCAGGTTCGGTACATTACCGTCTGTGTGAGCAAGTACTGTTCCGTTCATTGCGCTCTTGTTTACAAAGTCAACGGTCTTTCCTGCAAGGTAGTTCAGGCCGTCAAGATCAACCGGTTCTTCTCCGATGATCACTTCTTCTCTGGATTTCTCTACATTCAGTACAGTCTCGTACATGATGCGGCTTCCGTCCTGGATGAACTGTCCCATGGAGTGAAGATCTGTTGTCAGATCCACAGACGCCGGGAAGATACCTTTCTGGTCTTTTCCTTCGCTTTCTCCATAGAGCTGTTTCCACCACTCGGATACATAGTGGAGACTTGGCTCATAGTTTGCAAGTACTTCCACTGCTTTTCCTTTTGCGTGAAGAATATTTCTAACTGCTGCATACTGAAGTGCATCGTTTTCCTCAAACGGAAGCTCCAGCGCTGCCTTTCTTCCGGATGCTGCTCCTTCCATAAGCTTTGTAATGTCAGCTCCGCTTGCTGCGATCGGCAGAAGTCCTACCGCTGTCAGAACAGAGAAACGTCCTCCCACATCATCCGGAACTACAAAGGACTCATATCCTTCTTCTGTAGCAAGATTTTTCAGTGCTCCTCTTGCCTTGTCTGTCGTAGCGTAGATACGCTTTGCTGCTTCCTCTTTTCCGTATTTCTTTTCCAGCATCTCTTTGAAAATGCGGAACGCGATCGCCGGCTCAGTAGTCGTACCGGATTTAGAAATAATATTTACAGAAAAATCTCTGTCTCCGATCACTTCAATCAGATCATGAAGATAGGTGCTGCTGATGCTGTTTCCTACAAAGTAAATCTCAGGCGTCTTACGTGCCTCTTTGGAAATATTATTATAGAAACTATGTCTTAAAAATTCGATCGCAGCTCTTGCTCCCAGATAGGAACCGCCGATTCCGATTACAAGAAGCACATCGGAATCTCCTTTGATCTTCTCAGCCGCTTTCAAAATTCTGTCAAACTCTTCTTTATCATAATCTACCGGAAGGTCGATCCATCCAAGGAAGTCATTTCCTGCTCCTGTGCGCGCAAGCAGCTTGTCCTTCGCCGCCAGTGCAATGTCTTTCATAGACTCCATTTCATGTTCCTTGATAAACAGATCTGCTTTTGAATAGTCAAATGTTACCTTTGCCATCACTTTACCCATCCTTTCTATCATTATATATAGGTATAAATTACTAGGTATATTTTAGCAAAAGGCATTCTATTAATCAAGTTAAAAACTCGGCAAGGATCTGGCGTATCATTTCCTCATCCTGCCGCCGCTTTTCTTTCCGTTCCTCCTCCTCTTTCGCTTTCTCCTGCTCTTCCTTCATCAAAGTAACAAGCTCCGACTCTATTTCCTCGCCTTTGCCTTCCTCCCCGACTTCCGTTTCCTCTGGAGCAAATTCCATCAGATTTTCCTCTAATGGCACTTTCTCTTCCTCTTCTTTTGCAGAAAACACAACAGCATTTTCTTCTGACTTTTCTTCCTCCATCACGCTTTCTTCCTCTTCCGTCCGGAAATTTTCCTCTGTTTCCTCCATCCGGGTTATCTTTTCATATTTACGTGCATATGTATTTTCCAGGAACTCTATCATATAGTTTTTTGCCGCTTCCAGCTGGTAGCTTTCATCTGTGACCATCCTGAGCGCAAACAAAAGCAGCGCTCCCGCAATACCGGCTGCCGCATACTGCCCCACATTTTCCAAAGGTGCATCCTGGGTGTATGCTGCCGCTGCCCCTGCCGCTCCAAATACCAGGCAGCCCCATGCCGCCGCTTTTTCCATCTGCCGCCAGCTGTGCAGTTTTATCCACAGTACTTTGTATTCATACATATATTTATCCACAAACGCCCGGATATTCTGCACCTTATCACTCACCATACATGCATGTTCAAATTTGGCCCGGACAAGCTTCATCAGCGGGTGCAGGCTTTTTCCCATCCTTCCCGCCTCCCGCACCAGTCGCCTGAGTGTCAGACTGACAATGATCTTGCTGAAGATTCCCAGTATACACATCACTCCGACTGCGTAAAATAACACCCCATGTTTCCATACTGCTTCCAACATAAAAAGAGCCTCCTCCGTTTTTTTGTTTATCCCAAGTATAACTGAAAACTACGGAAAAAGGCTCTGTAACCGTTCTACATATTTTTTATGCCGCCCTGCAAAACCGGGCGGTTTTTGACGTTTTTTCGCTCTATTATTTCTTGATTTCCGGCACCAGCGCCTCAATCAGCCTTACACTATGGCGGATTGCCGCCGCTTCAAAGGCCGGATAGTCTACCGATGCACTGTTGTCAGCTTTATCCGAAATTGCCCGAATGATGACGCACGAAATTTTGTTAAGGTAAGCCGTATGCGCGATCGCAGCCCCCTCCATCTCCGTGCATTTTGCGTCAAAAAGACTGATCAGCTGCTCTTTCTTCTCACTTGAAGAAACAAACTGGTCTCCGCTTACAATCCTTCCTGTCCATGTACGGATATCCGGATTTGCCTTTTCATTGACCTCTTTTGCCAGTTTCACCAGCTTTTCATCTGCCGGAAACGAGAAAGTATCCATCTGCGGGATCTGACCCACCGGATCTCCAAATGTGCTTGCATCCATGTCATGCTCTACTGCGTCTGTTGAAATCACAATATCTCCGATATCAATCGCCGCATCCAGAGATCCCGCGATTCCTGTATTGATAATCACATCCACTCCAAACCGGTCCACAAGAATCTGCGCACACACTGCGGCATTGACCTTGCCAATCCCGCTCCTTACTACGACAACTTCTTTCCCCGAAAGTTTTCCTCTGCAAAAAGAAAGAGACGCCGCCGAAACAACCTCTTCTATTTCCATGCTTTTCTTTAATTCTGCAACTTCATCTTCCATTGCTCCGATAATTCCAATCATGCTTTCGACCTCCTTTTCCTCACAGTATAACAAATTTTTGTATGTATACCTAGCATATTTTTTCTTTCTTTGTTATAATTCTTTTTCGGAAGGGAAACAGAAACGGAGGAATCAATATGAAGTACAGGCCAACTGGCGTATGTTCAAAAGAAATTGAATTTGATCTTGACGATCAGCATCGTATTCACAACGTTGTTTTCACCGGCGGCTGCAACGGCAATCTGCAGGGAATCGCAAGCCTTGTTGAAGGCATGGAAGCGGACGAAGCGATCCGCCGCCTCTCGGGCATTAAGTGCGGCTTTAAAAGCACCTCCTGCCCGGATCAGCTTGCTCACGCACTTCAGGCCGGACTAGCTAATAAATAAGGGCAAAAAAAAGATTCCGCTGTTCGGGATACACTCCCGTCATGCGGAATCTTTTCTTTTGCCTACATAGAAACATTACTGTTCATTTTCGAAAAGATCTATGATATAGGAAACGCATGGTTCCCTATATCATAAGCACTAACCGAAGAAAGCCGGTTAAGAAATGACACGGAAGAGCTATTGGGGCTACTGCTCCATTGGTGTTTCCTGCCCTTTCGGGCAGTAGTTTGGGTTTTCTCAATGTAAGGACTAAAAGATAGTAAAGCCGTAGGGCTTCCTTTTTTTAATTTTTTGTATGGAGCAGTAACCTCAATAACTCTCCCGATGACCATTTAATCTTTTCTGCCTGTAAACAAATCATTCCATATTCAATTTTCTTCTTCCTGTTAGATGTAAAGACCGCCCGTTGCTGAGCTGCTCACATCTGAGTTTGCGTAATGTACGCATTTGACACGGTAATAATAACCTTTCGGCACTGTCAGCGTCTTAGATGATGTCACTGCAGCAGCATTCTTTTTTGTAGAAGTCCATGAAGTGTAATGTTCCCAAGAACCATTTACTTTTCTCTCTACATTTACATTAATGCTCACCTCAGAAACAACCTTTTGTGCTGTAGTAGTACCCCCTGCTGCGATTTTTCCAGCACCTACTTTACTAATCTGAGAATATCCACTCTGCAGATACACTCCTCTTGGCTGTACCGTAATGTACCCAATCTGCTCAGCGCTCTCCTCCGCTGCGCTTACCATCTGACCGGATACTCCAAATACAAGTACCGCCGCTGTCATCATTGCCGCTACTTTTGATAACAACTTTTTTCTTTTCATATTTTTGCTCCTCTATATATATAGACGCACGAACTTCCAAAATCTTTCGCTTTTTTTCAAAAAAAGTGGAGATTTTCCAAAATTTTTTCAAATTCTTCTTTTTCGATGATTCCTGTTAAAATATATTCCGCATCTTCATGCCGAAAGTGTGCAGAAAATTCTAGTTGCTCTAAGTCTTTAATTTTATACTCTGTGACTTCAATTTGAGTGCCTTTTACCTCTTTAATATATTCACTTACTATTTCATCTTCTACATCATACCCAGAAGATGAATCTCTATACACCGGAATAATGGTATAAGTAATCTGTTGATCATTTAATTCATAGTAAATATTTGCAATTAATAAAGTTTGATCAACCATCGAATCAACCATTTTCATTTTCTTAGGCTTATAATCCAACCTTACAGCATCAAATCCAAATTCATTTTTGATTTGTTGAAATACTTTCTCTTCTGCAATTTCTTCCTGTTGTGTAACATCCGTGTTTTCGCTTTCAGAATTTATATTTGTTGTTTTCCTTCCACCTAATATTCTGTCTACCGTCTCAGCCACAAATCCCCCATCACCAAAACTCGTCATCCCTACCCCAAGCACTGCGATAAGCGCCACGGCCAGGGCAACGATCGTCTTTTTCCTTCGTTTTCTCACGCGTACTTTTGGGGTCTGGCTTCCCTGTGCGGTTTGGATTTCGGGCTGACTTTCAGGCTGCCTTTCTTCTGCGCCTGCCGCCAGTTCCAGTGACTCCGGGGCGAGTTCTTCGGAGAATTCTTCCCGTGCCTTCTCTTCCCGGCGGAGCTGCAGTTCTTTTCCGAGGCGCAGGGCTTCCTTATCTGCTTCTGACAGATTTTCATATGCTTCTCTCTGCCGCCGGATTTCTTCTGCCTGTTTCCATATTTTATTTTTCAGTTCCGGATCCGGCCCTGATTCTGTCAGAGGTGGATCCTGCTCTACTTCTTCTTTTATCCGTGCTGACTCTTTCTCCAGCTCTTCCTGCAGGAACTCTTTCATGAGTTCATCTTCTTTTTTCATTTCGTCCCCCTTTTTTGCGTTTTCTTTCCTCCGACTTGACCTTTATTTCAATTCTGTTTAATATAAATAATCATAAAAGCATTTTCGGAGGCATGCCATGAAACGTATTATTTTAACCGGCGGCGGTACTGCCGGGCATGTTACACCAAACATCGCCCTTCTTCCCCGCCTGAAAGAACTTCAATATGACATTCACTATATCGGGTCTTATAATGGAATTGAAAAAGATCTGATCGAACCTTTTCATATTCCATACCACGGGATTTCTTCCGGCAAGCTGCGCCGTTATTTCAGCATGAAAAATTTTACGGATCCGTTCCGTGTATTAAAAGGATTTTATGAGGCAAATAAGTTAATCAAGACATTGAAGCCGGATGTGATCTTTTCCAAGGGCGGTTTTGTCAGCGTACCGGTTGTCATGGCCGGCAAGCGGAATCATGTCCCGACTATCATTCATGAGTCAGACATCACACCTGGTCTCGCCAACAAGCTTTCCATGCCGTCGGCGACAAAGATCTGCTGCAATTTCCCGGAGACATTAAAGAATCTTCCGGCAGACAAAGCGGTGCTCACAGGCTCACCGATCCGGCAGGAACTGCTTACAGGCGATAAGGAGGCAGCAAGGAAATTCTGCCATTTCACTTCCCAAAAGCCTGTTATTCTCGTGATCGGCGGAAGCCTCGGCGCTGCTGCAGTTAATCAGGCTGTACGGAACATTCTTCCAAAACTTCTGGAAAGCTTTCAGGTGATCCATCTCTGTGGAAAAGGAAAGCTGGATGAGTCTTTGACCCGGGTGGAAGGTTATGCACAGTTTGAATACATTCAAAAAGAACTGAAAGATCTTTTTGCGCTGGCCGACATTGTCATTTCCCGTGCCGGTGCCAATGCAATCTGTGAGCTTCTGGCTCTGCGTAAACCAAATATCCTGATCCCGCTTCCTGCAAACGCCAGCCGCGGAGATCAGATCCTCAATGCCCGTTCCTTTGAGCGTCAGGGATTCAGCATTGTCCTGGAAGAAGAATCACTTACAGACGAAATTCTTCTGGATACTGTCCACCGCCTGTATCAGGATCGTGATACATATACAAAGGCAATGAGCGATTCCGGCATGCAGAATTCGATCGAGACAATTATTGATCTCATTGTCCGGGCTTCGCAAAAATAATGTTCCATAAAAACTCTGAAATCAAAAAATAGGTGTCGAATCGGCACCTGTTTTTTTATATTATTTCATTTCTCTGTAATCTGCCTCATATTTTGTTTTCATCCACTTCTTTGCTCTGAACAGCATTGACTGGAATGCCTCCAGACGGATACCCATCTCTTCTGCGATTTCTTTCTGTGGAATTTCCAGCACAAACGCGCGGACAACTGCATCATACCATCTTGGATTGTGCTGATACAGCTCTTCCAGCATCGTACTCGTCAATTCTGTTTCTTTTCTGCGGCGTTCCCGCATGAAAATCAGCTCATCCGGACCTGGTACTTCCTCGCCCATCTGTGCCGTCAATCCCTCATCATCCAACAGCATCTCCAGTTTCCGCCTTCTCATCTGGCTGCAGGCCAGACGATAAGCGGTTGTGCGAAGCCATGACTCAATCGCGTTCTTGTTTCTGATCTTTTCATAACTGGTCAGTAAATTTACAAAAGTGAGTTGGGTAATCTCATCGGCATCCGTCTCATTTTCCGAGTAATACTTTGCTGTTCTCCAGACAATATTTACATATTTATCATAGATATCATTAAATAGTATTTCATCCATATGAGCTTCTTACGCCTTACCCTCTTGTTATTCCCTGTTTTACTCTTCGCTGATTCTGGAAAGTATCTCATTCTTCTGTTCCTCATCAAGTTGTCCCATTTTCCAGCCAAGACCTACTTTATCTCCTTTGTATCTTGGAATCAGGTGCATGTGGAAATGGAATACGGTCTGTCCTGCCGCCTCTTTATTGTTCTGTACGATATTATAGCCATCGCATCCAAGAATCGGCGTAAGCTTTTTCACCATCTTTTTAGCAAGCACAAGTGCTTTTGCAGCAATCTCATCATCCAGCTCATAAAGGTCTGCATAGTGCTGTTTCGGAAGAATCAGGGCATGTCCTTTCGATGCCGGACTTGCATCTAAAATCACGCGGAAATCTTCATCTTCATAAAGCGTCGCAGTCGGAATATCTCCGTTTGCAAGTTTACAGAAAATACAATTATCGTCTCTCATATCTCATACTCCTTTACATTGATATTTGAATATTGCCTCCACCAGTGCTAAACTAGAAAGCATCGAACTGTTTAGAAAGGTGGGAAATTCCTATGTCTTTTACATCCGATGAGATGCAGCGTCTTCAATCCTATGTAAATCAGGATGCTGAAGCGTCTGCTCTGTTTCAGAAACTGCTCCATTCTCAGGATATGGAACGTCACAAAATCTGCCACGAAATCCGCAATCCCCTGACTCTTCTTTCCGGCACGCTGCAGCTGATCGAATCCCGGCATCCCGAGGTCCGCTCCTTCGAGTACTGGGACTCCCTTTGCCAGGATCTGGAATACATGATGCATCTTCTGGAAGAGTTTTCACTGTTTAACAACAGCAGCTCTCTTCATCCGGAAACTTTTTCATTCCGGAGCTTTATGGAAAAACTGGTCCTCTCCTTCGCCGCGTCCTGCGCCAATACGGAGATTGAATTTACTTCCCTGCTGGAAGATCTTCCTGTCATCACCGGAGATCCTGTCAAACTCCGTCAGGCACTTTTAAATCTTTTAAAAAACGCCGTGGAATCAATCCACGGTTCCGGGTCCGTCAATCTGAAAGCCTGGTTCCATGACAGCCGGATCCATATCCGGATTCAGGATACCGGCTGCGGCATATCCGAAGAACAGCTAAAGGAAATCTTTACACCGTTTTTCACTTCCAAATCTTCCGGAACCGGTCTGGGGCTTCCTGTCGTTCAGAATATCATTCTCGCACATCACGGAACAGTATCCGTGGATTCCCGCCCCGGATTTGGAACGACTTTTGAGATCACTCTTCCGGTACATCCCGGGCTTTCCGGAGATCCAAAGTGATTGTGCCGATACGGGACATGGCATTGATCCATGTCCCGTATACCGACTCTCTTATTCCCGTAACACATACCTGTTGTCGGCAGTTTTTTGTTATATACATTAAGTCTAGCGCAACCTGCCGGCTCTTTCAATACTTTTTTCTGCAGTCAACATTCCGTTGCTCTCTCAATATATCATCCTGAGGTGCTTCCATGCCACGTCCGAATAGACGTTTCACAAACCCCCAGCCTCCTATTTTCTCCTTTATTACATCCCCGACCGGTTTCTCCTCCAGTCCCCAGTCATCATATTGCTCCTCTTCTTCATCATCTTCATATTCATCTCCATATTCATAAAGATCTTCTTCATAATCTTCCTCTTCCGCTTCTTGATCCTCGTATTCTTCCTCCTGATTATTTAAAATTTCCTCAATCACCTGGCAGATCTGATAATTTTCCGCGAGCGTCATTTTATGGAGGGCATAGGAAATATAAATCCCGGAACGATCCTGATAATCGGTCTCTCTGACAAAAAATTCTGTCAGTTCATGAAAGCTTTCCGCGATTCCCTGTTCATTGGCCGGATAATAGCAAAAATAATACCGGCCTTTCTCACAGAAAATACTTCTCGGGTCCAGCAGCAACTGATTCGGGCTTAACAGATAGTCTCTCATTTCTTCCATAACCGCCAGCAGATCTTCGATAATCGCTATAATCATTTCGTAGGTAACCGGTCCTTTCTGCGTCAGAAATTCCAGTGAATGTTTTCCCTGGATTTCATACTCATACCGGCTTCTTCCGTTTACTCCACGCCCTTTCACCTGCAGAAGTCCGCAGATTTCATTATTTGCCAGCATTTTCAGCTGATAGTCCGATTGATAAAACCTGTCTGATTCGACAATAAAATAGGATGTATTCAGATCTCTCCGGTATCCGATTTTCAGGTTCCTGTTTCTGCTGCCTTTTTTAGTTTCCTCATATCCCGGATCTTTCTCTCCGGCTCGACAAGTGCTGCTTTTGCTTCGACTGTAATCTTCATTCTTTTCCTCGATGCTTGAGCTGAAATCCACACATACTCCTTCTGACATTCTACTTCTACCTCTGCTTTCCGAAAAAGAATCATCTTTCCGGAAATTCTTTCTTTCCATAATTGTTGTATTTCTTCTTTCTGAAAAGGCGGTTCTTTTTTCTGCTTTCTTCCCGCAATCACCGCGGTCTCATAAGCGGTTCCTGTTAGAATATTTTTATCATGGTAGTAGAAAACCGCCATGATGACCCCATAAGTCAAAAGCAGGACCGCCGAGACAAGAACTGCTGCTTCCACAGTAAAACTACCACTCCATTTTTCTTCTACCATCCGATCACTCCCAAATATCCGGCTGTCAAAAAGGGGAGAAACGGGAATGTATCTTTATATCCGCCATTTTGCAGTACTACTTTTCCCAGACTCCAAATCCCTGCCGCAAAAAAGGCAATGCTCAAAGCGGCTGCCAGTTTCCAGATTCCCATATACACACCCAGTACAAAAATCATCCAGCTGTCTGCAAACCCGAGCGCTTCATCTGTACATTTGCTGACGATCAGAAATGCACTGCCGGCCAGGGCACCCCAGACATAAATCCAGGTTCCGCTTCCGATTCCTATAAGCCGTGTCAGCGCTGCCAGCGCGCTTCCGCAAAGCAGAAGCCATCTCGGAACCGCACGGATGCGGATATCATATGCCGAACAAACTGCCTGAAAAATTAAAAACAAGGCATTGCAGATTTTTATTTCCCACACTTTGAGCACGCTCCTTTCCCTGCTGTCTCCGAAACCGGAACCGCGTAAATCTTTCGCTTCAGACCGCTGCAGGACATGGACGTGTGATATTTACTGCCGTAGTCCGTGACATATACTCCCATTCCTGCCACATTTTGTCCGCATCTTTCACAAGGATAATACTTCCCGCCCGACGCATTTCGCAATTCCTCCAGTCCGGAGGACGGAACCATATGGATCGACAGATCCAGATAGGAGCAGTGGTAGTCCTGATGATACACTACCCCGTTTTCTGTCACATACACAATCTTCTGCTCCGCCTGGACAGGGATAGACGATTCATAGCCACACCACCCTTTTATCCGGATGCTCTCTTCTTTTTCTACATTGAAGATTCCAAATACCGGAACAGGGATCTCCACCGTATACGATGTGTTCAGATACAAAATCTGATTCATAAGATCCACGTAGGAACTGCTGCAGTCAATCCCGGAAGCACCTCCTTTTACCATGCTACGCTCCAGCCGTTCTGTGCTGACTTCCTCCCGGATATCCTCCTCCAGTTCTTCTGTACTGACAAATGGATTCAGATAAGCCTGTTCCGCATATTTTCTGCCCGCATACTGCATCCCCGCCCGGATATTTGTCTGTACTGCCATCACCTCAAACAAGTATAAAAAGGCCAGTACCGCAAACAGGAAAAGAGGAACCACAAAGGCTGCTTCCACAGTCATACTTCCTCCAGAAAAGGAGGTAAAGACAGGTGCCTTTAAGGTACACTTCTTATTTCGTGGGGAAAGCTGCTTCCATCTATGAAGCGAATCAGAATCTGTCTCCTTTCTATATATTTTAGGGTCTGAAAATTCGTTGACCATGGTTTGTATGTAGTTTAAATCACCTGAGTTGTCACAAAAAGGCACCTCGCTTTACCTCCTTTCTGTATATCAGACTGATCTGTCAGATATGAAATAAGAACTGTTTTCACAGATTTGTTATTGATATGCATAATATGTCGAAAATTGGTACGTAATTCCTCTTCTGAGTCTGCATGTACTTTGAATCCTGAGTTTTGTAATACAGGCATCGGCCTGAAAAAACGGACAGTCCAGCCGCATCTTCATATTCCATTCAATCAGATCCAGCATCCGGAGCCGCAGCGTTTCTTTGGATTCCAGAAGAAACAGCATCTTCATGTAGTCATCGTACCCGAATCCGCTTTCTCCGGCTTCACTAGCTCCGGAGTCTTCTTTTGTCCCAAGCTTTAGCAGGCCTGAGAGACTCAGCTTCCATGTCTCTTTACTCTTGGCCGCCGGCACCTTTCCCCCGGCAGTCAGTGTCCGAAGATCCATCACGCTCTCCCCGTATGCCCAGGCCATCAGGATGATCTGGCAGACTACATCCGTCAGTTCCGGATTTCCCATCAGGGTACTTACTACACCGGCCAGCACTTTTGCTTCCGTCTTCTTCGTCTCGTCTGTCTGAAGATAGAAATAATTCGGTGCCATTCGGAGATTTCGGATTTTATCCAGTACTTCCTGCAGATTTTCCATGTCATCTGTATTTCCGCCGATCAGGTATTCCTGTTCGTATTCCAGCGGACGATTTTCTCCCGGACTGATATAGCTTCCAAAATGCTCTGGAATATAGGCAATAAAATACAACTTTTCGTTTCCCGTTTCTTCTGTGGCAGGTACATCTCCCTTGCCTTCCCGTCTCTCCCGACCGGAAATTCCCGGAGTTCCTTCCACACTTTTCTGTGAAATGGTCCGGTCTTTCGGCAGAACAATCTCCGTCAGTACCTTCCTTTTCAGCTTCTGCAAAATCCCCAGCGGATTTTCCGTCTCCTCCCCGCTTCCTTCGGAAGAGCCTTCCGATGTCCCGTGAGATGCCAGAATCTCATCCATCTTCTTTTCTGTCTCCTCTTCCTGCTGCTGATACTTTTCGGCCTCTTCTTCCTGTTTTTTCGCCTCATCTTCTTTCCCGATCAGATCCTTGATAATATCGATTCCGAACCTGTTCTCCATATATCTGCAGACCTGATCCGCGAACTCCCGGCCTTCTCCGTCACTCAAAAAGCGGACGGCTTCCACCTGACTCTCTCCTGCAACCGCTCCATATACGGTTATACGGTTCAATACTCTTTCTTCCGAATAATTTCCTGTCTCGTACGTACCGTCCAGTCCGAAAAGATCATACTCTTCCAGAAGTTCCTTCTGATACTCCGCAAACAATGATTCCACCGCCCGCTCCGTGTCTGCCCGCCTGATATTCTTTGATGTCTGAATGGACGCACTCTCTAAAATCCCGGCTGTAAACGTCAGCAGAATCAGGATCAAAAGGCTCATCATCACTGTCAGCTGTGCATCTTCTTTCTTTTTTCCGGCCGGAATCATGTTTCTAAATCTTTCCGCTTTCACTTGTAATTTTATTGAAAATCGTCTGAACGAGCTCTGTCAGCTGGGTCTTGAAGATAATGACAAGTCCGATCAGTACAACGAGAATCAATATGATTTCCACCACTCCAATTCCACTTTCATCTTTCAGACATTCTTCTATCCTGTTCCAAATTCGTCTTGCATTCATCTGTAACCACAACATTTTGCAACCTCCTTTGTTTCCTGTCTTTGGATTCCTTCAAATTCCCATGCTCCAGAAGGCCGGTACAATAACAATGACCAGTACCACTGCCAGCATCATGATCATCGGCACGAGAAGTTTCGTTCCTGTCTCCTCGCCCTTTCTCTTTGCCCGCGCTTTCCGGTCCTCAAAGGCATGAACTGCTTCCAGACTGAGCAGTTCTGTAATGCCTCTCGTTCCTTTTCTCAGATTCTGGGAAAGAAGAAGTCCAAGTCGCATATATTCCTGTATCTGACACCGTTTTCCGAAATTCTCATATCCTTCTCCTTCCGGTACACCTCCCTGCATTTCAAAACATGTCCGCATCATCTCCTCATAAGCCGGCCGTTTTCCCCCGGTCTCCCGTCTTTCCTGATAGTTTTCCACAATCTTGTACCATGCTCCTTTCACAGTCATCCCTGCACCAATCAGCAGGGAAAACTGTTCCAGAATCTCCGGATAATCTCTGAGAAGCTGCTCTTTTCTGGCTCTTGCCGCATCATTTACCTTCTGCCTTCTCCATGCAGCGGCCGCCACAAAGACCAGCACTCCCATTCCCATCACCTGATACCCGTTGACGGTTGACCGGTATCCCCAGGAAACCTTTCTTCCCGCAATTTCATCCGGAAGATACAGCGCTTCGTCCTCCCTGCTGATTTCGTTCTCTGAATCCACCAACTGCTCCAGAGCTTCTATGATCTCATCCGGATTCCGAAGCTTCGGCGGATACAGCGTCACTGTTATATCCCTCGTCCGCTCTACTGCTTCATCCGCTCCCTGATCAAAGCTTAAAACAGCTGTCAGCTGAACCCCGATTCCTTCTTTCGGGATTTCCTCCTTAAGACTTCCGTCTATACTTATGTACTGATAATCGTCCAGCGTCCATTGAACGGATACCGGATAATCCGGAAGAGAAGTCAACAGATTCAAATCTGACGTAACATGCTCCAGATCCTGATTCTCTCCCAGAATTCTCTTTTCCAGCTTCTCTGCCTCGTCCGTAAGGATTTTTTCTGCCTCCTCTTTCGTATATCCCTGCTCATCCACCCGGATCTGAATCGGGATATCTTCATCCACTCCCTCGACCGTCGCAAACACCGTTTCATTCCGGCTTCCGCCGCCTTTCTGATTTCTTCCAATCTTCCCGTCTTTCACCGGCCTGTCCTGTCCCGTCCATATAAAAACGGCCACGCTGATTGTGTTGACAAGAAAGAAAAACCAGATTCCCTTTCTGATCCGCTTTCTTTTTTCCCTGTTTCTTATCTTCCCTTTTCCTGTTTTCCAAAGCAGGACCAGCAAAATTAAATATGCTGCTCCGGTCACTGCTATTGCTTTTATGTCCATCCTCTCACACCTCAATCTGTATCATACGAAACCCGGTTCCAAACGCTGCCAGATATAAAACGAGACATCCTGTCATGACCGCCCTGCCCGGGACTCCCTGATAAAGAACTTCCATAAATTCCGGAAAGCTGAGCATCATATAGGCGATCATTCCAAATGGAATTACTGCCATGACAAGAAACTCCATCTTTTTGGCGGAGATTACAGTTTCGATTTCCTGATTCAGCTCCTCCTTCTCCTGAATCTGAGAAATTGTCTGCCGGATCACTCTTGCCATATTTCCCCCGCTCTTTTTTACAGTCGCAGTGACCGTAACAAAATTTCTGACATCCTCCTGATCTATCCGTTCGGAAAACTCCTCCAGGATCCGCTCTACTCCAATATTCATCTTCATCTGCCGGATCATATAATTCCATTCCTTTAAGATCCGGTCCTGCTCCCGGTACATGATCCGCATTTCCTTTCCCGCTTCCAGCAGAGAATTTTCCAGAGAATATCCCACATTTAAGGCGGCGGACACCGACTGAAGCGCATCCAGAAACTGTCTTGTAAATTCTCTTTCTTTTCTTCTTAATTTTTCCTTTTCCCAGACATACAGAAATGTTCCTCCCACCGGGAGCAGAAGTACCAGTGCCGCCACTGTGGACCGGTAGAATAAAAGCGCTGTCAGCCCGGCCGCTCCCACGGCTCCAAGGCATCCTGTCAGATATTCTCCCTTTCTAATATCCTGCCGCCAGCAGTTTTTCTTTTTTCTGTAATTCCTCTTTTTTAACAAGACTTCCCCTCACTTTCCCGTGGCTGCTTCCTTTCTCCTGAAACTCATACAGTGTATGCATCTGTATTCTGCCTTCCTCATATCCAGTAATTTCAAGAATCTCAAGGACCTTCCGGGTCTTGTCCCGCATCCTTCCAAGATGGATGATAATATCAATCCCGGATGCTATCTGTCTTTGTACCGCTTCGATCGGAATCTCCATCCCCATGAGCACCATGGTTTCCAGCCTTCCTATCATATCCTTCGGACTGTTTCCATGACCGGTACTTAAGGAACCGTCATGCCCCGTATTCATAGCCTGCAGCATATCGATCGTCTCTGCGCTTCGTACCTCACCTACAATCACGCGGTCCGGACGCATCCGAAGTGCCGTCCGGATCAACTCACGGATATCAATTTCTCCTTCTCCTTCCATGTTGGCATTCCGGGCTTCCAGCCTTACGAGATTGGGCAGAGACTGTAATTTCAGTTCCGCGTTGTCCTCGATAGTAATAATCCTCTCGTCCTCCGGTATAAACTGGGAAAGGGCATTGAGAAATGTCGTCTTTCCGGAACCGGTGCCGCCGCTGATAAACATGTTGTACTTTGCCTTTACAAGCTTTTCCAGAAATTCCGCAGCTTCTTTGGAGATACTTCCCCAGGCAATCAGCCGTTTCATCGTAATTCCTTCTTTCGGGAACTTCCGGATTGTGATAATCGGACCGTTGAGCGCCACCGGTGGAAGCACCAGGTTGACCCTGGAGCCGTCCGGAAGCCTTGCGTCCACGATCGGTTCCGCCTCATTGACTGTCCGGTTGCAGCCGGAGGCAATCTGCTGCGCGATATCTTCCAGCTTTTTCCGGGATACAAATCTTTTTTCATACTGATAAATCTCTCCTCCCTTTTCCACAAAAATATTTTCCAGTCCATTAATCATGATCTCAGTGATCGACTCGTCCTCCAGAAGTTCCTGGAGAATATCCAGCTTTCTGAATGCATTAAACAGATCTCTACCAAATTCCATCTTCATCCGGAGCGGAATGTACTTGTCTTTGGTATACTCTTCCAGCACCTGATAAATCAATTCGACCAGTTCGCCATCTTCGATTTCTCTCGACAGATCCAGCTTCGCCATGACCTGCTCCTGCAGCTTTTCCATATGCAGTGTTCTTATCATACTGTAATGCCTTCTTTACACATATTTCCGGCTCCCCCTTCATCTCTGTCATCCGCGCCTTCTGCCGCAGCTTCCTGCATCCCATCAGTTCCAGTGTGTCAAAAAACTGCTCCAGTTTCCGCTCTTCGTCCTCGTCTTCGATATAGGGAAGGTACCACTCATCACACATCTTCAGAATTTCAAACAGGCCCTGGACACTTTCACTGAGATCGAGGATCATATTTTGATACGGACCTTTCTTCAGGATCTGAAGAATCAGAGAATTCCAGTCCTCCCATGCCACCTCTTTCAAATCCCGGCTCACCGGTATCGGATCCAGAACAGCAAGTCCTTCCTGATCCTGCACCATAGATGTCAGACGCAGCCCCAGATGATTCTGCTCCTGGCGGGAATAATAGAGAAGATCCGCCAGAGATGCGCTCTTTTCTTCCCTGTGCATTCCCCATCCGGGATATTCCTGCATATTAATATAAAGTGTCTCTTCATCTCTGGACAGCTCATATCCGAGCGCCCTCGCAAAACGTGTTTTCCCGATTCTGTGAATAGGAGAATAAACGACAATCAGACGCTGATTATCTCTGCGCGGCACCTGAAACAGGCCTGCACGGTCGTGATCCAGGCATACTTCCATGATCCTGGCAAAAATCTTATGGACGGACTGGTATTTATAGACCGGGACCTCCTCTTCCCCCACCTCTGCTCCTTCCTGACTTGTCAGCACAAATCTTCTGGCAGCTCTGCTTGTCTGCCTCTTCTCGTAGGGAATCTCATCCCCGATCAGCAGAAGTTCTGCTTCCTGAAACTCCTCCAGTCTTTCTTCCTGCTCAAAAGAGGTGCAGACCTGTACCTGAAGATCCAGCTCTTCCCTGTCGGCAATCATATCTGCAAGCCGCAGTACATACAACTCCTCTTCTCCGCATATAATCATTTGTCTGTTCATGAATCATTACAGCCGATTCGGCTCTGATATAGATAAGCGCTTTCCCGACGCTTTTCAAATAAGACTCCGGGTGATCCGGATAAAACAAAAGAATTTTGTTTTGTGATATGCATTATAGACCGGTTTAAGAGTTTTGTCCACCGGTTTTTTTCATTTCCCTGATCTTTGTGAAACTCTCACAAAATTTCCCAGCATACAATGCCATAAAGGAGCGCGGGAGTTTGACAGTTGAATAATAGAAAAATACCTTGCAGGCCGCATAAAACCTGCTTTTTTTGTGTCAAATTTTTA
>NZ_SPHM01000049.1:0-23043 GCF_005844125.1 Pseudoflavonifractor sp. BSD2780061688st1 E11 | reverse complement strand
GTTTCATGCTATTTTATTGCCAGAACTTATTGAATTTTCAAGGTGCATAGGCACTTATTCAAGTGCGAAGTTTGAGTTCTTAATTATGATAAGTATGATGTACGGTTTTTTAGTATTGATTTTTCTCGATATTGTTTAAGCTTTTCCCTAGATTATTTATAACATTTTTTATAGGTTATAATTATGAAATGTAAAGGCTCAAGTTGTTTCATATTGGATGTGAGAATGGAATTTACAGGAGGAAACCAATATGAACAACGAATTTTACCCAACACCAAAAACTTTGCTTGATAAGATTTTTTCATGCGCGAAATGGTCCAAGATCCAGACCGTTCTGGAACCGTCTGCCGGAAAGGGAGATATGGCGGCATACATCCAGGAACAATGCCAGGAAACCAGTTACAGGAAAGTAGATATTGACTGCATCGAAAAGGAACCAAAACTACAGCATATTCTGAAAGGGACGTGTTTAAGGACTTCCACCGCCTGGTTACCATTTACTACCTGCCGGAGAGCGTCGAGCATCTGTGGCAGGAATTCGGGGATGTGCCGATGGCTTCCCATATTGGCAAAAAGTTGCATATGTTCTTGTGTCATCCTGAGATCAGGACTGGAGAAGTAAGATGCCGAAGGCCTGGTTCCGGTTCTCGAACACAACTGTCAGCACCTGCTGTCCCTGCTCGGCACGCTTATAGTCGCCATAGCTACAGATCACTTTCTGGATCCGTGTGCCGGTATCCGGGAAGATTACATCCAGATAGTAGGTCCGGCCGTTGGTGTTTCCACTTCTTGCAGGGGACGGCCATTTTCCGTTAACGATGCCGTATTGGGTATGAGTGATGGAAGCGTGCTTCGGGATCCGGCTGTGGAGAGTGAGTCCACCCACCAGCCAGAAGATCAGGGTGCCGACTGCCAGACCCACAACGTCTTTTGTACTGGACTGCCCGAGGGAAACCAGGTAGAGGCTGATCCCCTGAAATGCAAGACCCATGAAGAAGGCAAACCAGCCTGCAACGGTGGATGTCCCGTTCAGGTTCTTTTTCAGATTCTGGATCACTTCCACCTCACTTTCATAGAGCGTCCTTTTGTGCAGCTCCTCCGGACGGATGTTACGGTAGCGGGGATCGTGTTTTGGGATATGTGGTTTCAATGATTCATCCCTCCTTTGATTTTTTTGTTATAGTATAACAAAGTTTGTCAGAAACGTAAAATTTCAGAATCCATTTTTGGAACTTTATCACATTGAACTCCTGTCAGCTGGAATTTATAATTAAGAATGTAGTTGTCTAACAATATGGAATAACAGGAGGAAACTAGGAATGAGAACAAAAGGCAGGAAATTTCTGCCCCTTCTTTTGCTGTCATTCATTATGACTGCAGCCTGTATGCCGACCGTGGCACTGGCAAAGTCCAATGAAGACGTGACAGCAGAGATCACAGCAGAAGTTTCCAAGGACAAGACTTCAGCAGAAGTCACCGTGCATTTGCAGAACACCGGGAATGAGCCGGTCAGCAAGGTACGGATTCAGGGCGTCCTTCCAGAAGGCCTCAGCCTGGAAGAGGGGGACACACTGACCAAAGAAGAGGAAACGCTGGCACCGGGTTCAGAAACCGCACTTCAGTACACAGTGAAAGCAGCAAAAACACAGGACAACGGCGGATCCCAAGACAGCGGGGATCGGGAAGAATCCAACCAGAATGGCGGAGACAAGAACCCATCCCCAAATCCAGACCAGAATGACAATGGCGGAAACCCATCCAAGGGAGGAGACAAGACAACTACCCATTCTTCCGAGGATGCAGATGCCGTTGACACCGGGGACTCCGCAAATCCGGTCATTTTCATTGTCGTATGCGTGGCAGCAGCAGGCGTGATCCTGATCGTCTGCATCCGGAAGAAAAAAGGAAAAGGTCTTCTTTCCCTGCTCTTAGTAGCAGCCCTGGTAGGACCATACGTCATCGGTGTGCTTCCAGTGAAGGCGGCAGATTCCAGACAGGGCGGACTGCAGGTTGCAGCAGACGTAGCGCTGGGGGACAAATCATACACCCTGACTGCAGATATCAGCTATTCCCTTCCGGAGACAGTAGCTCCTTCCGGAGCAGTACTGACAAGGGCACAATGGATTGATGAACTGCTGGCAGCGGTCAATGCACCGGAAACGGAAGTGGTATATGACAACGAAACACTGCCGTTTACAGATATCGACAGCCATGCAAAGAAAAACCAGATCCTGCTTGCATATGCGAACCAGCTTCTTCCGGAAATGGGAACAGAATTCCGTCCGGATGCACCGGCAGACCGTGAGTTTGCGGCTTATACCGCAGTGAAGGCACTGGGATTCCAGCCAGTAAAGGACATCGCGTGTGCCGATGCAGCAGCCATCACCTACAAGCAGGAGGTGGAAACGGCGGTTGCAATGGAACTGTTCCAGCTGACAGACGAAGCTTTCCGTCCAGCAGAGGAACTGACACAGGCAGAAGCAGATGCGGCACTTTCTAAGGTGCGGGAAATCGCAAACGTGGAAACTCCGGAGGAAAATACCGGAGAGGTGGTTTATGACGAGGATGCTATCATCATCCCGGAAGATGCAGAGTATACGATGGACGGGACAACCATCACCTTTACATCCGGCGGGGATATGATAACAGAGGGCAGCATCTTTATCCTGCCGGACCAGACCCCTTACAAAGCGGTCACTGTCCAGAAAACGGATGGGGCGGTTGTTGTGGAAACAGCGGAGCCGGATATCCAGGAAACACTGGATGAGATTACTGCATCCGGAACCGCAACAGCGGATATGTCCGGATTCATTCCGGCAGAGGGCGTGACATTTACGGAAGCAGCACCGGCCATGGCAAAAGCAGCCAGGGTGAATGTTGTGGACGTGGAAGGTTCCCTTGCAGCACCAGGAAAAGTCAACTTCAAAATCCACAAGAAGATCGGAAAAGGGGAACTGTATGGTAATGTTGCCATTAACCTCCCGAAAATCAAATACAAAGCGGATGTGGATCTTGGATGGGGCGGATTTAACATAAAAGATGTTTACTTGAAATTCCCATTGACAATCGAAGCTACCGGCGGATATGAGGTCAAGAAAGACGGCGGGTCTTATGTTCCGGATGATTATATCCCGAATGGCGGATTGCTGGAACTTGGAAAACTTCCGATTGCCGGAATCCCTGGTGTCACAATTTATGCCCAGATTGGCATCAAGTATGAGATCAGCGGCAAGATTGAAGTTGTCTGCAATATTGACGGTGAAACCGGCGTCCAGGTATTAAATAACCGCTTGCGGAAAGTGGATTCCCTGGAAGCAGATGTGGACTTCAAAGCACTGGCCGGCTCTGCAAAAATCGGGCCGAGCCTTTCCGGACTTTTGGAAGTCTGCAAGCGCTGGGATTTGATTGATTTTGGCGTTTCTGCAGGCCCGGAAGCCAGCGGGGAACTGTTGATCCGCAACACCGAGCTGATGTGTATTGATGCAAACGTCTTCCTGTACGGGGAACTTTCGGCCCTGGATGAAGGCGTAATCGGTGACTGGCTGGATATTGGCTATACCTGGGAATTCTGGAAGAAAGAAAACAGCCCGTTGAAAGCGAACTGGCACTTTGAAAACTTCTCACGGGTAGACCACTGTACATATGAAGAGGAAACCGGAAAGATCGTCGGCAGGGTGGCTGACGCAGCAGACCGGAATACATCCATTACAGGTGCTACCATTACCGCATATCAGGGCGACAGCACGACTGCAGCAGGAAGCACCCAGGCAGGGCAGGACGGCGGATTTGAACTGTCCCTTCCGGCAGGAGATTACAAGATCAAGGTGACGGCAGCCGGATACCAGAGTTTTGAATGTGATGTGACGGTAGAAAAGGACAAGGAAAACTACACGGAAGTGCTGCTGATGATCGACGAGCAGTATGAGGGTGTGACCGGTTCGGCACGGGGACGCATTACAAACGCAGTGACAGGCGAAGGAATCCATGGGGCAACACTTACGCTTCGGAGAGGCTGGAACAAGACGTCCGGCGATGTCGTTGCGACAACAGAAACAAACGAATACGGGGACTACCGGATCGAGATGGCTTCCGGCAACTACACCGCAACCATCGAACGGGATGGTTATGTAACGGTAACAAAGAATATTGTTGTGTTCCCGATGGATCTTGGTATGCAGAGTGCGGCCATGAATCCGAACGGGGAAGACCTGGAAGCCGCAGACCTGCGTGTGGTACTGACCTGGGGAGAAACCCCGTCAGACCTGGATTCCCATCTGCTGGGACCAACTGCAGACGGATCCGATTACTTCCACATTTATTATGGAAACAAGAGACATAACGAAGATTCTGTAAGGATTGCAGATCTGGATGTGGATGACATTACTTCTTACGGACCGGAAACGACCAGCCTGTATCAAAAGAATGAATCCGGAACATACAGCTTTTATGTTCATGACTATTCCAATGGTGGAAACTCTGACAGTACGGCAATGTCCCAGTCCGGGGCCATCGTGGAAGTATACCTGGACGGACAGCTTTACAAAGCGTATCCGGTACCGACAGGAAAAACAGGTGTGAACTGGCACGTATTCGATTACGATGCAGCAACGAATACCATTACCGATGTCAACCAGTTTACGGAAGACATTACCTACCAGCCGAATGCAAACGCAAGGATGGCTGCTATTCCAGTTCCTATGGACGAAACAAAATAGGACAGAAATTGACACAGAAGAGAGGCTTGACTTGAGCCTCTCTTTTTCTACGAAAATTTTCGGAACCGGGTGCCGGTATCCGGGAATAAGATGTCAAGGTAGTAGGAACGGCCGTTTCCACAGAAAAACTTTACCAGCGGCGGATCAGCAATATGGAATGGTATCTGGATGTTGATCCGTTAGATTGACATGGCATTCTCCTTTTAGTACAATTTATACGGATTCGTAATTTCTCCATCGCAGATACCATGGAGGATACTATGAATAATGAAGTTTTTTTGTAATAGAAAGTATGGAGTTTGGGCATTTAGAAACGATAGAAGTAGAGGTGGACGAAAATTATTTGCTTGAACTTCTGCCCTGCAAGGCATATAATAGCACAGGTGTAAATATTCATGGAAATGACTAAATATAAATATTGTGCCGTATAGTGCCAGATAGTTATGCCTGGTGCCGCAGGGTATAGAAAAATGGAAATTGTTGTAAATCGCAATTTCAACTCAAAAAATGCGGTAATTTACAGCGGTAAAGCAGGCGGAAAACCGGTTGATTTTCCATGTATTTCCAGCCTTGAAAGTCACAAAATCCAGCGAAGTTTTTTGTGCATTATTTACAAAAAAAAGAGAGGTTTTTTATGAGAAAACTAGCTTTGAATGATGAAATATTACTAAAAATCGAGAAACCGGCCCGTTATATCGGGAACGAGATCAACTCGGTGATGAAAGATAAGGAAAAGGTGGCGATTCGATTTGCCATGTGTTTCCCGGACGTGTACGAAATCGGAGAGTCTCACCTTGGAATGAAAATCTTATATGACATGTTCAACAGGAGAGAGGATACGTGGTGCGAGCGTGTTTACTCCCCATGGACCGACCTGGACCGGATTATGAGAGAGGAGCACATTCCGCTGTTTGCCCTGGAGTCCCAGGATCCGGTCCGGGAATTTGATTTCCTCGGCATTACGATCCAGTATGAGATGTGCTATACCAACATTTTGCAGGTACTCGATCTTTCGGATATTCCGCTGTTCAGCAAGGATCGTACAGAAGAAGATCCGATTGTCATCGGAGGAGGCCCATGTGCCGTCAATCCAGAGCCGCTGGCTGACTTTTTTGACCTTTTTTACATTGGAGAGGGCGAGACCGTTTATGATGAGCTTCTGGATGCCTATAAGGAAAACAAGAAAAAGAACGGAACAAGAAAAGAATTTTTGGAGATGGCAGCGGAGATCGAAGGAATCTATGTTCCACAGTTTTATGATGCCGAATACCATGAGGATGGAACATTAAAGTCCTTTGAACCGAAAAATCCTCATGCCAAAAGAACGATCAAAAAACAGGTTGTCATGGATTTGAGCGCGGTGCCGTATCCGACAAAACCGGTCGTTCCTTTCATCAAAGTGACCCAGGACCGTGTCGTACTGGAGATTCAGAGAGGATGTATCCGTGGATGCCGGTTCTGCCAGGCGGGAATGATTTACCGTCCAACCAGAGAAAAAGATCTGGAAACATTAAAGCAGTATGCGTATGAGATGCTGAAAAATACCGGGCACGAAGAGATTTCTTTAAGCTCGTTAAGTTCCAGCGACTATTCTCAGTTAAAAGAACTTGTGACCTTCCTGATCGAGGAATTTAAGGGCAAAGGAATCAATATTTCTCTTCCGTCTCTTCGCATCGATTCCTTCTCTCTGGATGTGATGGGAAAGGTACAGGACATCAAGAAGAGCAGTCTGACCTTTGCGCCGGAAGCCGGATCCCAGCGGATGCGGAATGTCATTAACAAAGGACTGACCGAAGAGATGATTCTGGACGGCGCTTCCAAAGCCTTTGAAGGCGGCTGGAATAAAGTCAAGCTCTACTTTATGCTCGGACTTCCGGGTGAGACAGAAGAGGATATGAAAGAGATCCCAAGACTGGCGGATCGGGTGGCTAGAAAGTACTACGAGATTCCGAAGGATCAGAGAAACGGAAAATGCCAGATTACATTCAGTACGTCCTTCTTTATCCCGAAGCCGTTTACGCCGTTCCAGTGGGCGGAAATGTTTACGCAGGAAGATTATATCCACCGGGCTCATGTCGTGAATCAGGAGATGAAAGAGCAGTTAAACCGGAAGAGCCTCAAATACAACTGGCACGAGGCGGATGTGACGGTGCTGGAGGGCGTGTTTGCCCGCGGTGACCGCCGGACCGGAAAAGTACTTCTGGAAGCGTACCGTCTGGGATGTCTCTATGATTCCTGGAGCGATGAGTTTGACAATGAAAAATGGATGCAGGCGTTTGAAAACACCGGAGTGGATCTGGAATTCTATACGATGCGCAAACGGGATCTGGACGAGCTGTTCCCGTGGGATTTCATTGATGTGGGCGTCAGCAAATCATTCCTGAAGCGGGAATGGGAGCGTGCCATGAAAGGGGAAGTTACGCCAAACTGCCGGGAACGCTGCTCGGCCTGCGGCGCAATGTGTTATCAGGGAGGTGTCTGCTTTGAAGGCAAGAATTAAGTTCCGAAAATACGGAGTGATGAAATTTATCGGTCATCTGGACGTCATGCGGTATTTCCAGAAGGCTATGCGCCGGGCAGAGATCCCGATCGCATTTACCCAGGGATTCAGCCCGCATATGATCATGTCCTTTGCCAATCCCCTTGGCGTCGGGCTGACAAGTGACGGGGAATATTTTGATATTGAACTGACCGGGCCGGTTGCGTCCAAAGAGGCGGTGAAAAGGCTCAACGAAGTGATGGCAGAAGGAATGGAAGTCGTAAGCTTCGTTCAGATTCCGGAGGAAAAGAAAGCAACTGGTATGGCGATCATCGAGGCGGCTGATTACCTTGCCCTTCCGAAAGATGAGACAGAAGAAGTCACTAAAGAGGATATTCAAAACTTCCTTTCTCAGGAAGAGATTCTGGTCGTAAAACAGACAAAGAAGAGCGAAAAAGAAGTCAATATCCGTCCATGGATTCTGGAAATGGAAAAGCAGGGCGCGTCGATTTTTATGAAAGTATGCGCGGGAAGTTCCACCAATCTGAAACCGGAACTTGTGATGTCCGCGCTCTTAAAGCAGACAGGATCAAATCTGGATGCAGAAGCAGATTACCGTTATCACCGGCTGGAGAACTATGCCAGAAAGGATGAAGCACTGGTACCGCTGGATGCGCTTGGAACGGAGATCGTATAATGAAACAGAAAGTTCTTGTAACAAACGTAATGGATCGTCTCTGCTTTTTCCTGGAAGAGGATGGAAAGACGGCCGAAATCTTCTGCACGGACGAAACGGCTCAAAATGAGCATCCGGAAAAAACGGTTCATGCGGGAGATATCTATATTGGAAAGGTAAAAAAAAGAATTCCGAATATCCATGCGGTTTTTATTGAAATTTTTCCAGGGATGGAGTGTTACTGCAGTGAGGAGGAGGCAGCAGATGGCTGTTTTACTTCCAAAGCAGGGAAAAAGCCGGTCTGTGTCGGGGATGAACTGGTCGTACAGGTGAAAAAGGAAGCATCCAAGGCAAAAAAGCCGTCTCTTACTACGGATATTTCGCTGACCGGCCGGTACGCTGTCGTATCGCGCAAAAAGCAGATGCCCGGCGTTTCCTCCCGAATTCCGAAAAAGGAACGGGAAGCTCTGAAAGCATGGCTTCAGGAAACAGACAGCTCTCCATTTGGCGTGATTCTCCGTACGGAAGCGGCTCAGCTGACTCTGGAGGAACTGCACCAAGAGTTGCAGAAACAAGAAAAAGAGCTTGCAGACCTGATTGAAAGAGCCGGGACACGCACCTGTTTCACCCGCCTGAAAGCGGGAGCGGCAGGAGAAGAGGCGGGATTTGCCCATGTCCGCTGGGATACGCTGGAAGAGGTTGTGACCGACCTCCCGGACGTTTATGAGCGTCTCAGATCCTATCTGGAACAGACCGAACCAAAAGTGCTGGACAGTCTCAGACTGTATACGGATCCGCAGTTTCCTCTTGTCAAGCTCTACAGTCTGGAGCGGGAAATGGAAAGGGCGCTTTCTCAGAGAGTCTGGCTGAAATCGGGCGGAAGCCTGATCATTCAGCCTACAGAAGCACTGACGGTAATCGATGTCAATACAGGACGGGCGGTTTCCGGGAAAAACGAGCGTTACCTGAAGCAGAATCTGGAGGCGGCCAAAGAGGCGGCAAGACAGATCCGGCTTCGGAATCTGTCCGGCATCATTCTGATTGATTTTATCAATCTGTCAGAGACGGAAGACCGGGAAATTCTGATCCGGACCATGCGGGAGCTGACAGCAGCAGACCCGGTTAAGACAGAGGTGATTGACATCACCCGGCTGGAACTGATGGAAATTACAAGAAAAAAAGTACATCCGCCCCTTTATGAGGCAGTCAGAAAGAAGGCGCACACAGATGAGTAAAAAAGAACTGAAAACCAATGCCATGCGGATTCTGGACCGGATGAATATTCCGTATGAATATCAGACGTATGAATGTGAAAATTTCGAGGACGGTATCGCGACCGCCGACCAGCTGTCGCTGCCGCATGAAGAAGTGTATAAGACGCTGGTAACCCAGGCAAAAAGCGGGTCCCACTATGTATTTGTCATTCCCATCGAGGAGGAGATTGATTTCAAAAAGGCGGCAAAAGTGGTAGGAGAAAAATCACTGGAAATGATCCCGTTGAAAAATCTGACTTCGATCACAGGATATGTCCGTGGAGGATGTACCGCCATCGGCATGAAAAAGCAGTTTCCAACCGTGATTCAGGAAGATGCAAAGCAGCTGGAAAAACTTTATGTAAGCGGAGGAAAACTGGGAATGCAGCTGAGACTGTCGCCGGAGGATCTGAAAACAGCTTCCCGTGCTGTCTATGGCGATGTCATAAGAAAAGAGGAAAAGTAAAGAAATTTGTTGCATTCTTCACTTTATCAATGTAAAGTAGTACATAGTGGAGAAGCAGACAGGAGGAAAATGAGATGAAAATACCTGTAGATACCTGTAACACGGTCATCTTCGACCTTGGAAATGTTCTGATCCGGTACAGCGAAGCATTCTGCCTCGATCAGTTTGATTTTGACCCGGACATCAGAGAACGGGTTGCAAATGCTGTTTTTCGCAGCAGTGCCTGGTATGAAGGCGATAAAGGGACGTATGGACCGGATGACTGGTGTGACGCATTCATCGCCAATGATCCGGGAATCGAAGAGGAGATCCGGCTTGTCTATGACAGACTCTGCGAATGTATTCAGCCTGCGGACTACACCCTGGATCTGATCCACTGGTTCCGTGAGCATGGATACCGGGTATATTATCTTTCCAACTATTCAGAAGGCCTGTACGAAATGACAAAGGACAGACTTTCTTTTATCGAAACATTTGACGGCGGCGTCTTTTCCTGGCAGGAAAAGTGCCTGAAACCGGAACCGCAGATTTACCAGACACTGCTTGAGCGGTATCAGATCGATCCGGCAAAGGCTCTGTTCTTTGACGATATCGAGGAAAACGCAGCGGCAGCCTGCAGGGAAGGAATTCATGGCGTCGTCTTTACTCCGTCTGTTGCCTTTGATATTCTGCACAATCGATAAGTAAAGGAGCGTTTAAATATGCCAAAAGTAGTAAAATTCGGAGGAAGCTCTCTTGCAAGCGCGGCCCAGTTCCAGAAAGCGGGAGAGATCATCCGAAGTGAAAAGTCGAGAAAATATGTAATACCGTCGGCACCCGGAAAACGGAACTCCAGAGATACCAAGATTACGGATATGCTTTACTTATGCTATGACAAGGCCGAGAAAGGGCTGGATTATTCTGAGGAGTGGAAGTTCATTACATCCCGCTATCAGGAAATCATCGACGGGCTTTCCCTTACTCTTTCTCTTGAGAAAGAGTTTGAACAGATCCGGGAGCAGTTTGAGCAGAAAGCAGGACGGCAGTACGCGGCCTCCAGGGGCGAATACCTGAACGGACTGATTATGGCTGCCTATTTGGAGTTTGAGTTTGTCGATGCCGCTGATGTGATCTTCTTCGACAAAGACGGACGTCTTAATACGGAAAAAACCAATTCCATGCTGCAGCAGCGCCTGGAAAATACCGGATGTGCGGTCATTCCTGGATTTTACGGAAGCGATCCGGATGGAAACGTAACCACCTTTTCCAGAGGAGGATCAGATATCACCGGATCCCTTGTGGCAAAGGCCGTTCACGCTGATCTTTACGAGAACTGGACGGATGTTTCCGGATTTCTGGTGGCAGATCCGCGGATTGTCAAAGATCCGGCAGTGATTGAAACGATCACCTACCGGGAACTGCGTGAGCTGTCCTATATGGGAGCGACTGTCCTGCATGAGGATGCGATTTTCCCGGTACGAAAGGAAGGAATTCCGATCAACATCCGGAATACGAACCGGCCGGAGGACCCGGGGACCTTGATTGTGGAGGACACCTGCCGGCACCCGCGGTTTACGATCACCGGAATTGCCGGAAAGAAAGGATTTGCATCCGTCACGATTGACAAGGCCATGATGAACACGGAAGTCGGCTTCTGCCGGAAGGTGCTTCAGGTATTCGAGGAAAACAATGTCTGTATCGAACACATGCCTTCTGGAATCGATACGATGACGGTGTTCGTTCATCAGGATGAATTTGAAAGCAAAGAGCAGAAAGTCCTTGCAGGCATCCACCGTGCCGTGTCACCGGACTTTATTGAACTGGAATCCGATCTGGCACTGATTGCTGTCGTGGGAAGAGGAATGCGTCAGACGAGGGGAACGTCCGGACGTATCTTCGCGGCATTGTCCCACGCCAATGTCAATGTCAAGATGATCGACCAGGGATCCAGCGAGCTTAACATCATCATCGGCGTGCGGTGCCATGATTTTGAACAGGCAATCACGGCGATTTACGATATTTTTGTGAATACACAGCTTTAAAAACAACTTACAGGAAAGATTTATAGAAGAGGTTTTAAAATGAATATTTTATTTTTTCTGCATCCAAAGGCAGAACTGGCTTTTATCTACGATTATCACACAGTACGTCAGGCAATGGAGATTATGGAGCATTATAAATATTCCTGCGTGCCGATTTTGAATAAAGAGGGAAAATATGTCGGAACCATTACAGAAGGGGATCTTTTGTGGGGACTGAAGGATTCCCATACCCTTGATATCCGGCAGGCTGAAAACCTTTCCGTCATGAAATTTGAAAGAAGGCATGATTACCTTCCGGTCAGCATTGAGGCGGATATGGAAGATCTGGTAAAGCGGGCCATGGAGCAGAATTTTGTACCGGTGGAGGACGATCAGCATTTCTTTATCGGTATTGTGACAAGACGTGATATCATCGGATATCTGAATGACAAAGTTAAGGGAAGCGGCGATAAGAATGACGATTGATTTTCACACCCACATTTTTCCGGAAAAGATTGTGGAGCGTACCATCTCCTTTCTGGAACAGCAGTGTGGAGAAAAAGCTCACCTGTCCGGAACATACGAATCCCTCCTGGAATCCATGGAGAAGTCAGGAATCGTGAGAAGTATTGTACTTCCGGTTGTGACAAAGCCTTCTCAGTTTGATTCGATCAACCGGTTCGCAATGGAGGTCACGGAGAAGACCGGAGGAAAGCTTCTTTCTTTTGGCGGGATTCATCCGGCATGCGACCATCTGAAAGAACGGCTGCAGGAGCTGAAACGAAACGGATTTCAGGGGATCAAGCTTCATCCGGATTACCATGAGACACGGTTTGATGATCCCGGCTATCTGAAGATTCTGGACTATGCATCGGAACTGGGAATGATCATCAGTGTCCATGCAGGACTGGATCCGGGATATCCGGATTTTGTACATGCTACTCCTGCCATGATCCGGGATGTAATTCAGCAGGTTCATCCACAGAAGCTTATCCTTGCCCATATGGGCGGATTTATGCGCTGGGATGAGGTGGAGGAATGCCTGATCGGGGAAGATGTCTGGCTGGATACGGCAGCCTGCTTCACAAAGATTCCGGACGTACAGTTTCTACGGATTGTGTCCGAACACGGAGCGGACCGGATTCTCTTTGCGACAGATTCGCCATGGGCAGGACAGAGTGAATTTCTCCGGTATTTTCAGGGACTGGATCTTTCATCTGAAGATAAGGAAAATATCCTTTGGAAAAATGCAGAAAAATTACTGAAAAGTGCTTGATTTTCCTAAAAGGTCATGCTAATATATATGAGTATGCCGCACAGCGAGGTTTCAAAGTTTCTTTTTAAGGACACCGAAGCTGGCGAGTAATGATAATAGGAGGTGCCATATGTACGCAATTATAGCAACAGGTGGTAAACAGTACAAAGTAGCTGAAGGCGATATCATTAAGGTAGAAAAGCTCGGAGCAGAAGCTGGTACGACTTACACATTTGATCAGGTTCTTGCAGTGAGCAATGACGGACTGAAGATCGGTAATCCGACAGTGGAAGGTGCAACTGTAGAAGCGTCTGTACTTGGAGACGGCAAAGCGAAAAAAGTTGTCGTTTACAAATACAAACCGAAGACAGGCTACCACAAGAAAAACGGTCACAGACAGCAGTACACAGCTGTGAAGATTGAAAAAATCAACGCTTAATCAAAATGATTAAGATTACGGTTTATCAAAATGCAAAAAATGAGTATGTCGGTTTCCTGACAGAGGGACATGCCGGATACGCTCCGGCAGGTGAAGACATCGTCTGTGCAGCTGCGTCAATGCTTGTGATCAACACGGTCAATTCCATTGAGGCCTTCACTCAGGACGAGGCTTCTGTCACAGCCGATGATGAGAGCGGAAAGATCGATTACCGGTTTTTACATTCTCCATCGAAGGAAGCGGCATTACTGTTTTCCGCCATGGTTCTGGGACTTCAGAATATGGCAGAAGATGAAGAGTACAGAAAATATATTGATTTGAGATTCAGGGAGGTGTAAACCATGATGAAATTAAACCTTCAGTTTTTCGCTCATAAAAAGGGAGTTGGTTCTACAAAGAACGGACGTGATTCCGAGTCCAAGAGACTTGGTGCCAAGAGAGCAGACGGACAGTTCGTCAAAGCCGGCAACATCCTTTACAGACAGCGCGGAACAAAGATTCATCCGGGTGTAAATGTTGGACGCGGTGGAGATGACACATTATTTGCTACATCTGACGGTATCGTAAGATTCGAAAGAAAGGGCAGAGACAAGAAACAGGTTTCTGTATACCCGGTAGCTGAGTAGTCATCTGCTGATGTTATGAATCGAAGAACATACAAAGGCTTCAAATCTGGTCGGTTTGAAGCCTTGTTTTTTACACCTTTTCTTTATATAATGTAGTAGAAACAAGCTGTAACACTTTTTTGAGAGGAAAGAAACATGTTTGCAGACAGAGCAAAAATTTTTATAAAATCAGGAAAAGGCGGCGACGGACACGTTAGCTTCCGCCGTGAGCTTTATGTTCCAAACGGCGGCCCGGACGGCGGCGACGGCGGCAAGGGCGGCGACGTGGTTTTTGAAATCGATGACGGCCTGAATACGCTCGTAGATTTCAGACACCGCCGTAAATACTGTGCGGAACCGGGTGAGAACGGCAAGAAAAAGCGCTGCCACGGAGCAAACGGAAAAGACATTGTCCTCCGTGTTCCGGAAGGTACGATCGTAAGAGAAGCGGAGACCGGAAAGGTCGTAGCTGATATGTCCGGTGACAACCGCCGGCAGATCATCTTAAAAGGCGGTAAAGGCGGTCTTGGAAACCAGCACTTTGCAACTTCCACCATGCAGGTTCCGAAGTATGCACAGCCGGGACAGCCGGCCCAGGAACTCTGGGTGAATCTGGAGCTCAAGGTCATTGCCGATGTAGGACTTCTCGGTTTCCCGAATGTCGGAAAATCCACGTTCCTGTCCAGAGTAACGAATGCGAACCCGAAGATCGCTAACTATCACTTTACGACACTGGCGCCAAACCTGGGTGTTGTAGATCTGGCAGACGGAGAGGGATTTGTCCTGGCGGATATTCCGGGACTGATCGAAGGTGCCTCACTTGGAGCAGGACTTGGACACGAGTTTCTCCGCCATATCGAACGTACAAAGATGATGATTCATGTGGTGGATGCTGCCGGAAGTGAAGGCAGAGACCCGATCGAGGATATCTACAAAATCAACGGTGAACTTGAAAAATATAATAAAGAACTTTCCGAACGCCCTCAGGTCATTGCGGCAAATAAAACCGATCTGATCTACGAAGGTGATGAAGATCCGGTAGAGCGGATCCGGGCTGAGTTCGAGCCAAAAGGATATAAGGTGTTTGCCATCTCCGGCGTGACAGGAGAGGGAATTCAGGATCTGTTATGGTATGTGAATAACGAACTGAAAAAGCTGGATTCCAAACCGATCACCTTTGCGCAGGAGTTCTTCCCGGAGGACGAGCTTTTGGTTGCGGATCTTCCGTACACAGTGGAGAAAGAAGAAGACGGTGTCTTTGTAGTAGAAGGACCGAAGATCGAAAAGATGCTTGGATATACCAATCTCGATTCCGAGAAAGGATTCCGCTTCTTCCAGAACTTCCTCAAGGAAGCCGGTATTCTGGAAAAACTGGAAGAGCTTGGTGTTCAGGAAGGCGACACAATCCGGATGTACGGACTGAGTTTTGAGTATTTTAAATAGGAATAGAGTGAAAAACAGAAAGGAATATACACATGACGTCAAAGCAGAGAGCATATTTGAAAAGTCTTGCCATGACTATGGATCCGATTCTTCAGATCGGAAAATTCAGCATGACGCCGGAACTGACCGGTGCTGTACAGGAAGCACTGGAAGCAAGAGAATTGATCAAGATCAATGTTCTGAAAAACTGTGCAGATGATCCGCGTGAAATCGCGGAGATGCTTGCTGAGCGCACTCACTCTCAGGTAGTGCAGGTCATCGGCAAAAAGATCGTCCTTTACAAAGAGGGCAAAAAAGAGAAAAAGAAAATCGAACTTCCGAGGTAGCCAGATGAAGACAGGAATCATGGGAGGAACCTTTAATCCTATTCATAACGGACATCTGATTCTTGCCGGACATGTGATGGATGAGTTCGGTCTTGACGAAATCTGGTTTATGCCAAATGGTAATCCCCCGCATAAGCAGCCGGAAAAGACCGGTGCAGGGATGGGAGACCGTCTGGAAATGGTAAAGCTTGCAATCAGCGGGAAGCCGCATTTTTCCCTTCAGCCTTATGAAGTGGAAAAGGATACGGTTTCCTATTCCTATGAAACAATGGAATATTTCAAAGACGCTTTCCCGGAGAGGGAGTTCTTCTATATTGTAGGGGCAGATTCCCTTTTTCAGATGGAAACATGGCGGCATCCGGACCGGTTTTTACATTCCTGTTCCATTATTGCCGCAAAGCGCGATTTAAGTGAGACAGATGCAGCCATGGAGGCTCAGATCCGGCATCTGGAAAACACATACGAAACGACGATTCTGTTTTCCCATTCTCCGGTATTTGAAGTGTCATCCAGTGAAATCCGTGAGATGGTAGAAGAGGGAAAGGACATCAGCCGGCTTGTTCCGTCTGATGTAGCTTCCTATATTTCTGACCATCGTCTATACAGGGAGGAATAGAAGATGAGCAATGCAATCCATAAGATGCGTAAAAAAGTGAAAAAATACCTGGATCAGGACAGATATGAGCACACGCTTGGTGTGATGTATCTGTGTGCATCCCTGGCCATGCGTTACAATGAAGACATTAACGAGGCCATGATCGCAGGTCTCCTTCACGACTGTGCCAAATGTATCCCGTCCAAAAAGAAAATCCGGCTCTGTGAGAAATACCATTTATCGATTTCAGAAAGCGAGCGTCAGAATCCGAGTCTGCTTCACGCAAAGCTTGGCGCCTACCTGGCAGCAACGAAATATCATGTCCGGGATCAGCGGATTCTGGATGCGATCATCTGCCATACGACCGGAAAGCCGAAGATGACCATGCTGGATAAGATTCTTTATATCGCGGACTATATCGAGCCGGGAAGAAAAGAGGCACCGAATCTTCCGGAAGTCAGAAAACTGGCTTTTCAGGATATTGACGCCTGCCTTTATCTGATTCTGAAGGATTCCCTTGCCTACCTTCACACCCGCAATCTGGCCATTGACCCTATGACAGAGAAGACATATTTATACTATAAGAACTATCTGAACAAATAATCAAAAACAGGAGGAAGATGGATGAGCAACGCATTAGAAACATCAAAAAAGATGGCAGCCGCTGCCTGCCGTGCGCTGGACAGCAAAAAAGGCGAAGATATCCGGGTCATTGATATCTCGGAAATCAGTGTACTGGCCGATTATTTCATCATTGCAAACGGAAACAGCAACAGTCAGGTACAGGCTCTTGTAGATAACGTTGAGGAAGAGCTTGCAAAAGAAGGATATACCGTAAAACAGCGGGAAGGCTATGGCCTTGGGAACTGGGTGCTGCTCGATTTCGGAGATATTATCGTCCATGTATTTGATAAAGAAAACCGTCTTTTCTACGATCTGGAACGTATCTGGAAAGATGGAAAGACGATCTCCATGGAAGATCTGGAAAAGTAAATCCTGACAGGAGATGAAGAAAAGGCTGCGAACCTCAGGTGCTCGCAGCCTTTTGTAATATCAATATCCTTATTTCATAAATCTCAGCAGGCCGATCATCTTTCCGAGAATCGTAACTTCATCAACAATGATCGGATCCATGGCGTCATTCTCCGGCTGAAGCCGGTAGTGTCCGTCCTCTTTGAAAAACCGTTTCACTGTAGCCCCGTCCTCTACAAGGGCAACGACAATCTCGCCATTTTCCGCAGTCGGTCTCTGCTCAACTAAAATATAATCCCCGTCAAGAATTCCGACATTCACCATACTGTCACCGCGCACACGAAGGAGAAATGTCTGATTGTTTGGAAGGCGCTCTACCGGAATCGGGAAATAGTCTTCAATATTCTGCTCTGCCAGAAGCGGCTCTCCTGCAGCTACACGTCCGATAATCGGCACCTGTGCCATCTCGCGGCGTGTCAGATTAAACGACTCGTCCAGAATCTCGATCGCACGCGGCTTCGTCGGGTCTCTCCGGATGTACCCGTTCTTCTCCAGCGTCTCAAGATGAGAGTGGACAGAAGAAGTAGATTTCAAATGTACTGCTTCGCAGATTTCACGCACTGCCGGCGGAAATCCTCTTTCTAAAATCTGTGCTTTTATATATTCAAGAATCTCGGATTGCTTTTCTGTAATATTTCCGTTACCCATGGAATGTCCTCCTGCTTTTAATGTCTCTGTCAGACTACATACTTTTTTTCTATTTTATCACAGCAAGGTATAAAAGGCAAACAAATGTTTAGAAAATATGTTCGATCTGATTCTTTTTTGTAAAAAAATAAGTGAATAAATATCTTGACTTCTATCTACCTTGTTATATAATGTAGACAAGAACCTTATTATACAAGGTAGAATGGAGGGAACGTTATGTTAAAAAAGAATGAGAAAAAAGGACTGATCATTTATTTGGGAACAGTAAAGAGTACGGATGGAGGTATTTCCTGCAGCCGCTTTTGCAAAAAAGATACGGAGTCTGTAAGGGGCTGGTCCTTGTTGGTGTGATCTGGGCGGTGTGGCATCTTCCGCTTACGCTCTATTATTATTCCCCGGAAGCACCAATGCAGGAAATGGTTTACCGGATTGTATTCTGCATCTGTCTTAGTTTTGTGATGGGATATTTTTATATGAAACTAAACAGCATCTGGCTTCCTGCCATCATGCATTATTTAAACAACGGAATGGGCGCCTTGTTTACAAATCCAACAGCTGCGTCTCAGACAGAAGCACGAATTCTTTCCTGGCCGGATGTTTTTGCTAGTTCCATCATTATACTAATATTAACAATACCGTTTTTCGTTTTGTGTCACAGAATGAAAGAAAAATTCGTCAGATCGCCAAAACTATGCGAATAAATCAAAATTCTCACAAAAATTTTACATTATTTCTAAAAAATTTTGTTTGAAATCTCGCAAAAATATGCTACGATGTTAATATAGATCAATTTATGTAAGGAGTGATAAGGTTGGGCGAATTGAAGAAAAGACAACTTGAAGTGATGGATGTATTGTGGGAATCCGGTGAACCTATGATTGCATCCGAAATTGTAAAAGCAAGAGAAGATCTGAATGTCAATACTGTGCAGGCTGCCCTCAGAAGCCTTGTTAAAAAAAATTATATTGAAGTAGCGGATATTGTTTACAGCGGGACAGTATTATCAAGGAGATATCGAACTCTTATTTCTAAGGAAGATTATACAAATTCCATCGAAACGGATTTAAATAAAATTCTGCATAACCCATCCTTGTTTGCACACTATATCGATCAGATCGAAGAACCGGACCTTATTACAAGGCTTGAAGAGATCGTACATGAGAGAAAAAAACAGTTGGATAATGAATAATAAGACTATTTTATAACACGGGATCAAAGCGGTCCCGTGTTTTTCTGTGCCATCACAGCCTTTTCAAGGAACTTGCTCTGATAGCGTCACTAAGACAGTATTGAATTATTAAATTTATCATTTATATTAATGTGACATTATAAAAAGAAATATTTTATTTACAAAGTCCTTGAAACTACTCCAACAATGTGATAGGCTATTTATTAATCAAGATAGGCAGCACAAAGTTAGTATGAGAGGTAAACAAGGTGAAAAAATCAAAATACAGAAAATGGATTCTTTTATGGGGATTCCTTGTCCTGACTGGATTATTATCGATCTGTTATACACTTTACGATTCCAGAATGCTCGGAGAAGTTTTCGATCAGGTATCTCCAAATTCCGGATACCGTGAAATGCATGACGATTCTCTCTATACGGTTTCTTTTCGAAGCAGGACAGATACTGTACAGGGAATCGAGCTTTTTCTGGAGAAGATGCCTGCCGGAAATGGAAAAGATATAAAAGTCTCTTTATCCCAAAATAATAAAAAAGCAGCCGGCTGGCAGATCAGCCGTTCGGAAGTATCGGATTCTGAAACCACATATTTTCCTTTGGAAAAAGCTTTGACAAACTGTAAAGGTGACAGGATTTCCATAGAAATATCAAGCAGTGGATATACGGGAGTGAGAATCGGCGTCAGTAGTATGGATGGCACGGAGACTCCGGCCTATCGTCTGATTTCCGATCCACTGTCCAAAATACTGGTGTTCTTTCTGCTTGCCGGGATTCTGATTCTGGGATCTACTATTTTCGCAGGTTTCTATTTGTTCAGGAAAAAGTCCTTCCGGACAGAGCAGGCCTTTGTCACTATTTATATTATTCTCTGTCTGGTTTCGTTTCTGGCCATTCCTGTTTTCAATACACCGGATGAAGACCATCATTTTTACCGGATTTATGAGTTGTCACAGGGCCATTTGATCTCAGACAAACAGGTCACCACGGCAAATGGGCAGGAAGTCGTACAGGTCGGAAGAGAATTTCCGAAAGATTTATGTCCGGATGATTTTGAAACAAGAGATGTTTCACTCTGGGATGTAAAAAATCATCTGGGTGATAAGGTGGATTCCACAGAAACCGAGTTTTGTGAATTTGCAAACACTGCTTTATACGCTCCGCCATCGTATCTTCCGCAGATTATCGGAGTGAAAATAGCAGATATATTGACGGATTCGCCGCTGTTTATGGCCTATCTCGGAAGGCTGATGAACACAGTTACTTTCGGTCTATTGGTATTTTTTGCCATCCGCCTGTCCCCGTTTGGGAAGAATCTGATTGCGATCACAGCCTTGCTCCCAATGAGTATTCAGGCAGCTAATTCCTTGTCGGCCGATGGACTGGCAATAGGGATTGTTCTCCTTTTTGTTGCTTATATTCTTTATCTGAAATATACAAAAACAGAAGTGCTCCACAAAAAGGAAATAGCTCTGTTGTATCTGTTAATTTTCTTTTTGTGCTGCTGCAAAATCGTATATGTACCATTTTGCCTTCTACTGTTTTTGATCCCGCAGAAACGGTTCAAAAGCCGGTCTGCATACAAAAGACATGTGGTGACAGCAGCAGTTATGATTGTTGTTTTGTCGCTGGGATGGCTTCTGATTGCAACATCATTTCTGGGAGGAATCAAAGCCAACGTCAACGTCGATACAGCTAAGCAGATCAAAGGAATTTTGAAGAATCCGATTCAGTTTGTCATGACATTTGTACGTACCTTGAAAGTATATCTGAAAGAATATCTGCTGCAGTTTCTGGGCGAGCGGATGGGATGGATGAACATTTATATTCCATCATTTTTACTTTATCCGTTTTTGATTATTCTTGGCGTGGAAGTCTGCATGGATCAGGATACTGGAAAGCATGTGTTCCCAACGTATCTGCGTGTTTTCCTTGGCGGAACATCCATCTTGATTTTCCTTTTGGTTTTTGTGACACTTTATGGACAGTGGACACCTGTCGGTTACCGGCTGATTGAAGGAATTCAGGGAAGATATTTTATTCCACTGGTATTTCCGTTTTTGCTGGCAGTAAAACCAATTCGCCGGATCCAGGCGCAGCAGACGGGAAACAAACAAATACCGTGGAACAGTTATACATGTATTTTGATCCTGAATCTATCCGTATTCCTGGTTCTGGCTGTCCATGTGCTCGCAGATTGTATTTAAAAATCAAGACTTGAAATCAAATAACGGATAAGGGATAATGATTAAGTAAGGGAAATGTTTTAATAAAAAAGTATTAAAAGGGAAAAGGTGTTATGAAAAATGGATAATATTGCTGTTTTGATTCCGTGTTATAATGAAAGCCAAACAATAGCAAAAGTCGTATCAGATTTTAAAAAATCACTTCCGGAAGCAAAAATCTATGTGTATGATAATTGCTCCACAGATCATACGGATCTGATTGCCAGACAAGCTGGAGCGATTGTACGATACGAAGATAAGCAGGGAAAGGGAAATGTCCTCCGGAGAATGTTTCGTGAAATCGACGCCGAATGTTATATTCTCGTTGATGGCGATGACACATATCCGGCTGAACACGCCGGAGAAATGGCGGATCTCGTTCTGAATCATCAAAAAGACATGGTGATCGGAGACCGTCTTTCTTCTACTTACTTTACAGAGAACAAACGGGCTTTTCATAATTTTGGGAATCGTCTGGTCCGCCTTTTAATCAATGCCTTGTTTAAGAGTGAACTGAGGGATATCATGACCGGATACCGTGCGTTCAGCTATCAGTTTGTGAAGAGTTTTCCAGTCTTATATCGTGGATTTGAAATCGAAACAGAAATGACCATCCATGCTGTTGATAAAAATATGAATATCGGCAGTGTGATTGTCGACTACCGAGACAGGCCTGCGGGAAGCGAATCAAAGCTGAATACATTTTCAGACGGAATCGCTGTTCTGAAAACAATCGGAAATCTATGGAAAAATTATAAGCCGCTTCACTTTTTCAGCATCCTTTCTCTGCTGCTTGTGATTGTGGCCGCTCTTGTATTCGTACCGGTGGTTTTCATCCCGTATCTGAAGACGGGACTTGTTGCCAACTTTCCTACATTAATTGTATGCGGTTTTGTTGTAATTGCAGCACTGATTTCCTTCTTTACCGGCCTGATTCTGGATTCTATTATTAAAAAAGAAAAGCGGGAATTTGAGTTCCGGCTTCAGTTGTTACAGAGAAAAGAGGTATAACTTGAAAAAACTGATTGATCAGATCATCAAATTTACGGGCGTAGGAGTACTGTGCTTTTTTATTGATTTTGCCATTCTGTACTGTCTGACAGACTGGGCTGGATGGCATTATCTTGTCTCCGCGGCGGCGGCGTTCACTGGATCAGTGATTGTCAATTACATTTTAAGTGTAACATTTGTTTTTGATACCAATGAACGTTATCAGAAATCAAGAAATTTTACGCTGTTCATTATCTTCAGCATCATTGGTCTTCTTCTGACAGAGCTGATCATGAAGATCGGTGTAGACGGCATCGGTCTGAATTATCTACTTGTCAAAATCGGAGCAACGGCTATTGTAATGGTCTATAATTTTATAACGAGAAAAAAATTCCTGGAATAACTACAAAAGAGACGGAGTGACGTGCATGGATAATTTTTTTGATTTTGGATGGCTCAATTCAGCCTTTTCTATGGGGCCATTTATTACCTGTTTTCTGACTATTTCCATTTTGTTTATTTATATACACGTTGCAATATACAACAGCAAATATACTTTTCAATCTGGTGTAAAGGCAGCCTTCATAATTGTTACAATTATAATGCTCCGGATGTTAATCCCAATTAATTTTCCATGCTGAAGTGAAAAGTTTAATTCCACTTTGAAATTAGGAAATATGAAAGTAGCAATTACTCTTACAAAAGAAGAGAAT
>NZ_SPHM01000048.1:0-23213 GCF_005844125.1 Pseudoflavonifractor sp. BSD2780061688st1 E11 | reverse complement strand
TAAAGCAGATAGCTTATTAAAGTGCGCCTAAAATATCCGGTTATCCACTTTTCATTCCAAAACTCCTTCCCTGTACGAATTTTCCTTGTTTTGCTTCAAGTTTACGAAGGAGTTTCGCAATTACCTAAAGAAAGGATAACACAAAACCGCTATTTTTGCACTCTACCATCGGTTGAATGCCCTGATTTCCTGTATAAAACGATTTCTACATAATCTGTTCCGCATCCAACGGCAGATCTTTGACCCGGTGTAGAAATGCTGTACTGTTGTCCGCATTTTCCTGATCGTACTGGAATCCAAGCTCCCTGCTTACCTCCTTTGCCACGTTATTAAAGCACCACCAGAAATCCATACAGGTACACTGGAATTCTCTCTCAGTCGGTTTTTTCACCCAGTATCTTTCCTCAGAAGTATCCTCTTTGGCCGGCATGATGTGATCCTTGTCCACAAGCACCCGGTACATTTCCAGTCTTTCCAGCGCATAATCTCTTGTGCAGACATGCAGATCCAGACGATTTCCGTCTCCACATTGAATCTGCCATCCATAACAGTTTTCCACATCCGATGGATAATGCACATTATCTTCCGGGTAATTCATATACAAAATCTCTCCAAATCTGGTAATCCATTCCTTGTTTTCGCGGTATGGCCTGGTTGTTTCCACGATGTATACCACATCGTAATCCTGAAATAAATCTTTGGTAACATTTGGATTCACCCTGGATCCTTCTAAATAAGCTGCCCGGATATTCTCATCCTCCAGTGCAATTTCTTCAATCAATGAGAGCATTTCTTTTTCAGAACGCATATAAGTTTTCCCCTTTTTATGATTTATAAATTTAGTTTTTTCACATATGCCGTCAGCAACCGGTAATACATTTCTTTCGACTGTTGATTTTATTATATCCGGCTGCTTTGATCCTGTAAATGAGGGTAAATGAAATTTTTCTCTGAATAATTGACAGAGAATTTTTTCATGGTATACTATTTAGTGTAATTATAAAAAGAATACGGATAACGATAGAGTGAACAGGAGTTCATGAAGGGGTGCACCACCACGGGTGTAATTCTTTGTGGACTCCTTTTTTATTGCAGAATGACATTTGATTCCTTCCGTGTCTTTATCCATACAGATTCTGCAGCGCACTCTATCCTGTTCATCCGGGAAGGAGGAAGCGATGGTCCGGATAAATGGAGAGGACAAACCGTTAGAAGAACCAACCACACTGCTGGTTTATCTGGAGCAGGAAGGCTACCAGACAAACCGGATCGCTGTTGAAAAAAACGGTGAGATCATTCCCAAAAGCTGTTATAAGGAAACTTTACTCCACAGCGGGGATGTACTCGAGATTGTAAGTTTTGTAGGAGGAGGCTGATATGAGATTTACCGAAAGAGAGATACAGGAGGCACTTTGTGAACGCCACACAGCAGCTATACAGGAAAAGCTGAACCGTGGAAGAGTCGCCGTAGCAGGTCTTGGCGGCCTGGGTTCCAATATTGCTTTTTCCCTTGCAAGAATCGGAACAGGGCACCTTCATCTGATCGATTTTGACCGGGTAGATCTGACCAATCTGAACCGGCAGCAGTACCTGATGCGTCATGTAGGTATGTTCAAAACGGATGCTTTAAAAGAACAGCTGCTGGAGATCAATCCTTATCTGGATATCCGGACAGACTGCGTCCGGGTCTCTGATGAAAATGTCGCTTCACTTTTTAAAGAAGACACCATCCTGTGCGAAGCCTTTGATGTCCCGGAAAATAAGGCCATGCTTGTAAACGGTATTCTGGAAAATTACCGGGATCTGATCATAATCAGCGCTTCCGGAATGGCCGGATACGGAAACAGCAATACGATTCTTTCAAAGAAAATCACCAGCCGTTTCTACTTGTGCGGGGACGGGGTCAGCGATTCACGCAAAGGCCCGGGCCTGATGGCCCCCAGGGTGGCACTTTGCGCCGCTCACCAGGCGAATCTGGCTGCAGATCTGATCATAAACGGAACAGCCGGGGACCGTCTATGAGAAAACAGATTTCAAACACTATTTTATAAAGGAGAAAAACAATGATCGATTTAACAAAAGACACATTTTGTCTGGGAGGACATGAATTCCAGTCACGTTTCATACTTGGATCAGGGAAATATTCCCTTGAACTGATTAAGGCAGCTGTTGAGAACGCAGGGGCCCAGATTATCACACTTGCACTGCGCCGTACAAATCAGGACAGTTCGGCAAATATACTTGACTATATTCCGGAAGGTGTGACACTTCTTCCAAATACATCCGGATCAAAAACCGCAGAAGAAGCAGTCCGCATCGCCCGGCTGTCGCGGGAAATCTGCCATAGTGATTTTGTCAAACTTGAAGTGATTCCGGATTCCAAATACCTTCTTCCGGACAACTATGAGACGATCAAGGCAACCGAGATTCTTGCAAACGAAGGATTTATCGTTATGCCGTATATGTATCCGGATCTCAATGCCGCCAGAGATCTGGTCAATGCCGGCGCCGCATGTGTTATGCCTCTCGGTGCCCCGATTGGATCCAATAAAGGAATCTGCACAAAAGAATTTATCCAGATTCTCATCGATGAAATCGATCTGCCTATCATCGTCGATGCCGGTATCGGCCGACCTTCCCATGCATGTGAAGCCATGGAAATGGGTGCCGCCGCAGTCATGTCCAATACCGCTATCGCTACAGCAGGAGACATTCCCGCAATGGCAGGCGCTTTCCGCAAAGCAATCGAAGCAGGACGTACTGCATACCTTTCCGGCATGGGACGGGTAATCGAAAAAGGGTCCAGCGCCTCCTCCCCGGTTACAGGAGTGAGTCAAAAATAGATTCTTTGAATGAGGCATGGCCGCTGCCCGGTCAAATGTGGTTTCAGCTTTGTTTTACGCTGAAAAACAAGATATCAGATACAAAAGGAACAGGAAATAAAATCATGTACAACGAAATTGATTTTTCAAAAGTGATTGCCGTCTCTAACCGCCATCTGACACGGCTTCCATATCTGGATCAGGTAGAACGAATCTGCAGTTTTCAGCCTCGTGCTTTTCTTCTCAGAGAAAAAGATCTTCCGGTCAAAGACTACCTGAATCTTTCCCTGGCTGTAAAAAAAATCTGTGACCGGCATCAGGTCACGATGATCCCTCACTTCTATCCTGAAGCTGCAGACGCTGCAGACACGGATATCCTTCATTTACCGCTCTGGAAACTGAAGGAGCTGAAAGAAAAAGGCGCCGGCCGTCTTACGGGGATGCGGATCGGCGTTTCGATCCATTCTACAGAAGAGGCAGAAGAAGCTACCGCTCTTGGAGCATCCTATGCAACGGCAGGACATATTTTTGCTACCGACTGCAAAAAAGGACTTCCACCGCGAGGTCTCGATTTTCTGAAACAGATCTGTGACCGCTCGCCGATCCCGATATACGCCATCGGCGGGATCCGTCTGGATCCGGAACAAATACAAACTGTGTTGAAGCACGGAGCATCAGGAGTATGTATCATGTCTCAGATGATGGGCATGTAAAAAAATAGTTAACAAAGATAGGGGCATGTTATCTGCCCCTATGCTTTTCTTTCTTTTTCTGCTTTTTTATTGACTGTATCATAAGAGATGTTTTATTCCCACCGAAATGAAATGGCAGTTTTCCGCCTACTTCTTTGCATTTGCACCGAAGCGACTGTTTCATTACCCTAAAGATTCCCCACATGCCGGATTCCACATCCCATCCAAAACTTCCTGACCGGTACAGATAGTCGCCCGGACAGGAAGCTCCGTCTTTCAGTTCCATATCAAACCGGTTCCCGATGCTGATTCCTCCCTGAATCGGAATCTCTCTGGATAAGGCATCGTCAGGCTGTTCCCTCCACAAATGTCCGTGAATGGCAAGTGATACATTTCGCGGCTTATCCGCCGGCATCATCGTCTGGAAAATGACCCTGTCCCCGGAATATGCTTTCCATACGGGTGTTGCAGGATCGCCGTGAATTTTGCTGCTGAATACTTTCCAGCACGTATAACAGTCCATTCGGGTCATAATCGCCGTACGAATTGTATACGATTGGAATCTGAATCGCTTCCAGCGTAAAACGGCGAACCTGGTTCTGACAAGGGTACTGGCACAGCTGCATGGATTACTCTCCCTTCTGCTTCAAAAGCCGGAGATAGTGGTTTGCCTCCCGGAGCACATGGTCTGCCAACAGCGGAAGAATGATGGAGCGAATCTCGCATCCGGTTATTCCCTTTGTCCCCGCTGCCTTAAAATCACGGTACTTCTTTGTCGTTTCCAGTGTTTTCCTCGTCGGCCCGTTCATGGCTCTGCAATCCTTCTGCCTTGCCTCCTCCAGAAGTCTCTGATAATCACCTGCAAAGGAATCTGCCGTTTCGATCAGTTCGCCCTCCGTCGGATCAAGCAATCCGCGGATAAACAACGCATGTTCCATCATGATCTGATTCCAGAACCGCTCTGTCTCAGCCATCCGTTCCACCGATTTGCAGGTTCCATCCTCCAGGGAAGCAATCATCTTCTGATATAATTCCGCCTCCCGGATGATATGCTCGATCAGCAACGGATAGTTGGCCGTGAACAATCTGCAGCAGGTCACTTCCTGCAATATCTGCTTTTTAAACTCAATCAGCCCGCCAAGCAGGTGCAGAACATGATGATTCAGCTGGCGGATCCGCCTGGCCATTCTTTCGTCCTTGCATGCTTCTCTTCCCGCCTGCAGATTTTCTTCCGCCTGTGTGATCCGGACATCGATCGGAATCTTCGTAAGTCTTCCTGTCTGCTGCTCCGCCATAACCGTGTATTCCGTAAACACTTCTCCTGAACAAAGCACATCCTTTCCTACCATGCCGTCCGAAAACCGTACGGTCTGCTACAGTACCTTTTCAAATTCGTCCCGGTACCAGCTTGCTTTGCTTCTGTATCCCGTTTCCCCGGCCGGGAATCCCGCCTGAAGAAACAACGAATGTTCCTTCATGATTCTTCCGAAAAATAAATGCGTTTCCAGTGATGCTCTTACATAGTTTTCCATATTCATGCACATCCTGATATTTCCTATTCTTTATAATATATTATGGGATTGGGAATTGGATATTATAGAGAAATGGCGGTATGGCCCTTAATACCGGGCCATACCGCCTGACTACTGTTTATATTCTTGACTGCGTTGCAGACTTCTTCTAACACAACGTTCCCTGATACACTCCCTTTTCCAGACGCATATAACATTCCTGCAGGTTCGGATTCATCATGATCTCCATTACTTCTTTCATTCCTTTGGCAAGTTCTTTTTCCATAAACTCCTCCATAGAAATCCAATATACCGGACCCTCGTCTGAACTTTGCAGTTCCCCGGAAAAATCTTTCGTCTGATACAGAAAAATCATATTGTGTGTGTGCGCTTTATTCCAGTGATAGATGCCGCAAAGCTCGGGATTTTGGATCACAAGGCCTGTTTCCTCCCGGACTTCCCGGATCACTGCTTCGCGAAAAGGTTCTCCCGGCTCTACATGCCCGCCCGGAAACGTTGTCCCGGTATAGCTGTCATTCATCTTGTCAAGAGCCAGAACATTTCCCTGCTCATCCTGAATCATGCACAGATTCATAAAGCAGGCTTTCTCTTTGTACTTTTCTTCACCAACATTCAGCTCCCTCCGCACCCGGCTGTTCAGATCCGAACGCTTCTTTTTGTAATGATGCCGCACCTCTTCATATGGAATCCAGATTTCCGCCTGCTCAATTCTATCGTAAACCTTCTTCACGACATCATCCAGATGTTCTTCATCTGGAAACACATACTGCTTTTCATAATACTCCTTCGTTTCCTGATACATCCATTCCGCAATCCGGTTCTTTTGCTTCAGCTTCAGATGGGAATATTTCTTATTGTTTTGAAGGAGATGGCCGTCGATAACTTTATGATTTTTCATAAGTACCTCCACACCAAAATCTTATCACTTCTTTCTGTGCCTCGATCTATTCTTCCATAATCTATCTGTTCAGGATCAACTTTACTTCCTGCTGTAAGTCTTCACTGAAATCTGCCAGATCATCGAAAGAAATCACTCCAAATCTGACAAGACTGATAATATCATATATGGCTTTGGATTGTTCCATATTCAGAATTACTCCCGGGTGACGTCTGTCGGTTTTAATCTTCTTCTCAAGCTCCCAAAATTTATCGGACGCATTTTTATCCTCTGCGCTTAGCAAGCTAATATATTCCTTGATCAGACGGGCCATATAATTCTCCTGCCAGCCAGGTAATTTTTCTCGAAAAAGTTTCCAGTCTCTTTTGGACATTTCCATTTCTACTCCTTCCTTTAGTACAATGATTGAAGCTCAATAATCTCACTCACTGATGTCATACTCATCTCGCACAACTCTATTAGTTTATGAATCAAAGATACTTGTAATGTCCTGATATCGGTTAATTACACGATAAATCTCTACATATTCGCTACTTACTTTATAGATAATCACATAATCTTCCCATATCGCATATTTATAATCTGTCCGAAAGCTGACTCGTTTAGAAAGATTTGTACCTATTCCCGGAAACATCTGGAGATTCTCAAATTTACCATAAATCTCGTTTATGGTCTTTGCAGCATACTCTTCATTATCTTCTGCAATATAATCCCGGATATCTTTCAAATCCTTTGCAACAATCGGACTAATCCGCAATTTTAACATCTTACTCCCCCATAAGTGCTTTTAGTTCATCCAGATCAAGCCATCCTTCGCCATCTTTCACTGCTTCTTCCGCTTCCTGCAGCTTCATCCAGAGCTTCTTCTCTGCATGATCACGCTCAAAATCTTCAATATCCATGACCACATAGCGCCCCCTGCCATTCTTAGTAAGATATACAGGCTCTCCTTTACGACAATTCTTCAGAACTTCATTATAATTTCTCAAATCAGATACCGGCAAAATGTTTGGCATATCGTTCAGCTCCTTCCTTCGATTTCTATTGTTTCTGTTATCTTTATTATACGAAAAAAGCCGTAAAATTCAACGTAAAATTTTACAGCTTTTTCTTCTGTTTGTTCCCATAATCAGTGATTCTCTAACTGAATCCGCATATCACAGGAATCACAACCGATCACTGTGTGTGAACTTTCCTGTTCCAGCAGAGTCACATTGCCGCCACAGAAAGGACAGATCCAATTTACTTTCTTTCCCGCTTTCAGGGCTTCCATTTTTGAGACAAATTCCTCTGTATTCACATTCGCTTTCTTGCATCTTTCAGTCCAGTCACCTCGAATCCGCTTCTGCAGTTTTCCATTTTCATCAAAGATCACCTGATCTCCCTCATTGATTTCGCGATCATACAAAAGCTGATCCGGCATCTTGACTCTCTTTTCTTCTCCCGCTTCATCCAGCAATGTCACGACCGCCATAACAGGCTCATCATCCATCCGCTCTTCACAGCCAAACTCTATATCTTCCTCTATTTTCTGTACTTTGAATATCATTGAGGTTCCCTCCAATACTGTCTGCTAATCCAGTTTCGTCAAATCATCCGGATAAATATTTCTGGCACGTCCTAAATCAGGAAAAACATTGATTTTTGATTTTGATGTTTTAAATCTGACCCGATCCCCTGCCTCCAAAGACGGAAATTGGTCTATCCTGTAAAAAAGCCAGTCGCTTTTTGCATTCTCTCCGTCCGGCGGATCCGCAATATGTCCTTTGATTCCATAGCATCGAAACTGTTTCTGGGCTACTTTTCTCACGCAAGAAATCTCTGTTTCGTAATAACCTTCTTCGTCTTTCTCTATCTGATAGTCGCCCTCCACTATCTTTTTCGCCTGTTTGACATAATCTTTCGCCTGCTTATGAAAGTCCGCTGTCTGATATTCCACCAGCACACCACACCGATGCAACTCATCATAAATCACACTTAAATCGTCTATGCTGATCAATTTGCGCATCTGCATTCCCATAAGCGGAGTTTTATTTAATCGGTCATATGGCACTGTTACCAGAGGAAAGTAATGCTTGCTCATTGCCCATGCTGCACCCATTTCCACAAGACAGAATGCACTTTGTTTCTGTATCCGTAACAAGCCGCACAACTAATGTAAACATTGGAATTAATTCATCTCCCCAATCCACTAGCGAACCGGAAATGACTACATTTTCATTTTCTATAATATCCTCTTTCATCAATGCAAGCCGCTCTTCTCTTTTTCTTTTAGTGGTATATTGCGGATTGGCAGGTACCCAGAAGTAATCATCTGTATCCATAAATTTATATCCCAATTCTTCACTGATTTTTCTGCCTAATGTACTCGTTCCAGTGCCTGAAGCTCCATAAATATGTATTACATTTTTCATATTTCAATCGCCACCTTATCTAAGCCTGATTTGAAATAAAATGTACTATTTCTTTTCCTGGTTCAAGTATATATGATACCAGGTCTAACGGATATACCTTTATGCACTTTTCTACAAATTTTTAATGCGTTTTAATGCGTGTGAAACGCATTAAAACGCATTAGAACTCATTAATTACCTGCCATTTTTCTGTCCGTATGGCCTCCCACATATTTTATATATTCCACAAACTTCCATCCGGCATCAGATAGAGATTTCCCTTTTCTACGCAAAGTTCTTCCCCGGTCTCCATATCTATCGTCACTACATATTCATGATAAACCGGATCTTCCACCCACCGCGAAAGAAACAGCACATTTCCGTCCCTGCAGATCATGCTTTCGTTGTCCCCGATCGGGAACTTCTTTTTTACCGGCCAGATTGCCTCATATTCGTTATGCGTCTGCCTTCCCAATATCCACGGAGTCATCTCCAGTTTCAGATTATAACAGTCCTCCACTTCATCCAGATCCATGGAATGCAGGATCTCCGGCTTTGCCCCGGGAATATAAGTGTAGATTAGAATTTTCCGCAAAGAAAAATCTACCGCCAGAATTCCAAAACGATCTTTGTCCCAAACCGGATTTTCATAATAGACATGCTTCTTTGTGGGGAAGGGATGATACACTGCCCCGTCAGGATAATGAAAAAAATAAGGGCAATTACCCGGAAATTCTTTTCCTTCTTTCTCCATAATTTCCGCATCAAACAGATCGCATACATCTTCCTCAAAGGCAACTCCCAGATACCATTCCTCCGAACCTTCCACACGTTCCACATACATCTCGGGAGTCATGAATTTTTTTATTTTCATAGAATACCTCTCCTTTCTCATGCCATTATCCTCAAATTTACTTCATACTAGCATGGCACGATTCAGCCCTCAAGGAAGATATCTGTAATTATTTCTTAATGTTTTTAAAAACTCCATATCCTATACTTTTTCTATTTGTTTTTCATCCCCCTAATAAAGTTTTCGATAAATCTTCTCCAGATCGTTAGCCCCGAATTTCACATAGCTCTGTCCCAGTAAACGCTGCTGTGATTTCTCCACACTCTCGGCAAAACTTCGGATTTCTTCTTCTTTCATGCCGTATTCGTGAAGCGGTGTCCTCCGGACCAGGCCATCCAGCAATTTTTCAATCTCCTTGTAAACCATATCAGGTTCACACGAAAAAATTTCCGCCAGAAATGTATTCAGCTCCAAGATTCCTCCATCTGGATCTGTTTCCTGATATGCCTGGAATACCGCCGTCAGGAACTGATAGTTGGCCTCTCCGTGTGTCACATGGTAAGTTCCGCTAAGCGGATAGGACATCGCATGCACCGTTCCTGTCCCGGCAATGGCAAAGGAAATGCCTGCAAGATCACTGGCTATCAGAAAGTCTTCAAACAATTCCTCTCTACTGTCTGGTCCTTTCTCTTCCAACATACGGAAACCCTTGAGAAAAATCTGCATAGCCTCTTTTGCAAACATCCGTGTATACAATGTACTTTTCGGCGATACATAGGACTCGATAGCATGGATCAGGGCATCAATCGCACTCGTTACAAAAAAGTGCCATGGCAGTTTCCCGAGAAGTTCCGGAATAAGCACCGCCTGATCCGGATACATCTCCTCACCGGCCAGTCCCAGCTTTGTCTGAAGAGCTGTCATCTCCGCGATAGATACATTCGACACCTCCGCACCAGCCCCACAGGTCGTCGGCACAGCAACCAAGGTCCGTATCTTTCTGACCGGCACCTTCCTTTGATAATATTCCGCAGCTTTTGCCTCTCCATCCAGCACCAGGATCTTTGCCATATCAATCACTGCTCCGCCGCCGATCGCAATAACCCTTTTACAATCCGTTCTTCTGAAATCTTTTAACAGAGCATCCACCATCAGATCTGTAGGTTCGCCCTGTCCGTATTCGCTTTTAAAATGTACAACAGCACCGCTTGATCGAAGTTCTTGAAAATAAGTCTCAAATACTGACTGACTCGTAAAAACAAAGTCTCCTTCTCCAATCTGAAACTCCTTTATAAATTCACTCGCTTTTTGATATTTGTATACTTCCGTAATTTCCTGAAATAATTTCATCCTCTGCTCTCCTTCCAAATAGTCCAGTCCGGCAATCCCTGATTCCCGTTTCATCTGGTCATCTTTTAATCTATTTTTGATATATTCTCATTTTATCACAAAACACGGTCAGCTACACAGACAGCTTCTTTAACATACTCTCCGTCCTTTTCTCTATCAGAAAAATACAATTATTAATATACTGTCTGTACGCCGCTTTCGCTTCATCCTCCTGAAGGTTCAGGCCAAATTGTCTCCCCGGTAAATAGCAGTTGTTTTTTGTACTGATCTTGTATTGATTGATACGCCGGCATTCTTCTTTTACCAGCTCATAACATCCTTCCCTGCAGTTGGATATGGACAGGGAGATGACGTCATAGTTCCCATTCACATAATCATTGAGCAGGAAGAAATCAATAAAGTTTGAAAACCCTTTCCATCCTCTTCCAAATAATTCGAACCATTCTTTTTCTTCACAGATCTCCTGCCACAAAGACTGTTTATGGCTGGATACCCCTTCAAACCCACATTCATAGGCATTCTTGATTTCATCCAGACACAAATCGATCCTGTCATAGATACCTTTTCCGCCTTTCGTTGTGTTGATGGAAGGAGTCTTTCTCAACCAAAGCATATGCCCTCCGAGAAGTCTGGTCCTCTTCAATCCCTCTCCGATCTCCCTGTCTGTAAATCCATATTCCAGTCTGGCCCAGTTCCAGGAAGGTCCGATGTAGTCTGACCCGTATCTACGACCTTCCTCATCCGTAAGTTCCGTCTCCTCTGTTTTTGAAAATAACAACTCATTTTCCGCATAATTCGTTTTCCCACCAAACACTTTTGCCAGATCTTCATATAATCTATGACTCCGGCAATCCGGATCCAGGCTCTTCCTGCCACAATCCTTATCATAGCAATATTTTTCGGGATCAAATGCTCCTTTATTTTTCATTTCCAGAACATCATCAATATAGCAATAATCTCTGTTCATCTTAATTTTCTCCATATTTTTCATATAATCTCCTGGCTTTCTCCGCCACCTGGCGTCTGATACTCTCCGGTTCCAGAACTTCCACCCGGTCACTATATTGAAGTGCCCAGTTCACCATTGCAAACGGGCTGCACATTACCTCCACAATATCACTCTTTCCCACGAATCGGAATGTATCTCCAAACCAGTCGTGAAGAAAAGTATAGTCTGCCTTTTCCCGCACTCTTGTTATCTTCAATCTGATTTTTACCGGCTCATCAAAAGCCATGTTAAGGTGTGAAAGATGAAAGTCTTCACTCCATTGCTTTGGAAGATTTTCCACGCTCTCTTTTTTCAATGCCGGAATTCCTGGAATTCCAAGTTTTTCATCACGTCCCGGTATCTCCATTTCTCCCATCAAATCCACTCTCCAGATAGACATATTCCGGACAATTTCTCCGTTGATCGTCACCTCTTTACATGCCAGAAGATAATATTTCCCTCCATTTGCAACAAGGTAATACGGGCTCACTGTATCTTTCTCTTTCCTGACAGGTTCCAGTTCCTTTCTCCTGTTGTAGCCATAAAACCGAAATCTGATCTGCACTCTCTCCTCAATCGCCTGCTGGATCATCTTGAGATTCTCTCGTATTCGCCCCTGATCCGCAAGCTGCGGTTCATTCACTCTGCAAATCTGTTTTGCTCCCTTAGGATAAAATTTTGTTGTAAGATGGCTCTCTATCTTTTCTATGAGTTTCTCCCCGTCTTCAGGTGTCATTGTCTTTGAAAATAAAATGCCTTCTATCAGACTGTTGATCTCGTCGTAAGAAAATATATGATGATAGTACAATCCCCGGATCGGCATCCGCTGGGTACCCTCTTCATCTTCTTCCTCAGTTCCTTCGCTCCCATATCGCTTGGCAAAGGCGTCAAAAACAATACGCCATTCTTCCTCCGGATTTATCCTTTCGTTACTGTCCGAATTCATGGCATTTGCCATATTCACTATAGTATCATTAAATGTTTCCTTGTTCCCGATATATTGCTTCAAATACTCAATCTTTCTCAGATCTGACTGCTTCACCTTATGCTCCTGATCCGTATTCTTTTTCAGATACTCAAGTATTCTGTAGGATCTCTCATATTTGGATGGTTTATTTGAATACCGCTCTGCCATACACCATTTCCTTTCAAACTACAGGGCAAGGGCATTTAGCCCCGCCCCCTTTTCTTTTATCTTAATATAAACTGATAATGATGTACAACGATATTCTCTTTCTTTTCCTCAAGAGGGAAAATCCAACGAATCAGCAGATCTGCTTTCTCCTGCGGTTCAAGCCATTCCGGATGCTCAGCTACCTGATCTCTAAAATCTTTATTCCAGATAACGGCATCCTCTCTCGGGTATTTCCCTTTCCTGTCATACATCGTCACTTCATATTCACTGTTGTAGATCTCAACCAGTATCTTTAGCCCGGTATGTTCGTAAAACTTCTGAAGTTCTGTCGGATGAAAGCTTTCCGGAATGATTTCTAAAAGATTCTGCACTTCAGGGATATATCTGTTCTTCATCAACTCAATAAATCGCAGATGCTTTCCATTTCTTGCATCCAGTTTCAGATAATCTTCGACAGCCTGAAAATGATTGATCAGTATGTTTTTCTGCGGTAAACCCATAAAAGCACCTCTTTCTTGATTCTCATGAATCACATATTCTCTTTTCCATGTACGTTACGCTTTTCATTATACAAAGTAAATGGGCGGAAAAATCCGCCCATTTAACATTTTTTCACTATTTTAACCTCTCCACTTTTATTCACTCTTTCCCGTGTCAATAATCTTTTGTAAGTTAAATCCATGCCAATCGCTCCCAGTGGAGTGGTAATCAGAATTGCCAGTACTACAACTAACAGCACAAGTCAGATCAGCAAAAATGCGATGAAAAAGCAGTATATAAAATTCTTCTGGTGATTACGGATCAGAGTAAGAAGATTAATGTATACATTTCTTAAATTTAATTATGTGTTTTATTGGAATTCCATAACAACCACTGACCGGGATCGATGGCTTCAAAATACGTTGATTACTGACCTCATCGATTTGTAATTGATACATATCAAATCCATATGTTTGATAAAACTTAATTGCATTGCAATTATCATTTGTTGTTTCCACATACAAAGTTTGCTTTTCTCGTTGTTTTGCGATAGCTTCAATTTTTTCAAGCAAACGTTTTCCAATCCCTTTTCCAGAAACAAAGGAATTTAATGAAACGATATGTATCGCAACCGGATCCTCAAAAAATGTTATAATACCTTCCAAAGTATTATTGCTTAATATTTTTATATGTTCAATCTCCAAAAGGTTTATTTTTTTTGAATCATATATCATAAAAACACTTCCCCAGTTGCTTTCAAAGATCTTCTCCAAAGATTCCATAAAATAACCTCCCTTCAATTAAATGTCTATTGTATCTTATTTTTTATACGCAAACAGGCTTCTGTGTGCATAATCCAATGTCTGGAGAACGGCATTTGAATTAGTCCACGAATATCTTTATTGCACCAATAATCAATCAGCCAATTTGCTTTTTCATCTTCCTTTACCACCTTCAACGATTTCAGGTATTCTTTTCTTTCTATCGAAATTTTCCTTTTTAATTCATCATAAGATAACTGTTCAAGCATTTTTTCTGTGCTTTCCCGCACTTCAAAAATATATGAATATAATTCTTCCAGATTCAGCTGTTTTGAAAAATCTGCAATCTGCTGTTTCACGAGTTCATTTCCTGTTGTAATGATGGGCGAATTGATACGCTTTTGATAATTTCCCACAAAAAATACTTGTTCATCTTCCTTTATCACCGAATGTGCTACGATATCTTCAATACGGAAAATATGCCAGATCGAATAAGCGATCGTCTTACTATGATAGCCATCAGCATTAATGAACGGGATCGAGTTAAAATCTTCTCTGCGTAGTTCCTCTTTTAAAGATACTAAGGTTTGCATTAACTGACTTCGTAAACTGAACAAAGTATCAACCCCCATCTTATATGTATCTTTCTTTTTAATTTGTCCCTGCATTGTTTTATTAAGTTCAGACCATTCTTTATTCATGTTCTATTTACTCCTTTTCTATTATTTTACCAAGATTGAAACAAGAGTAACAAGATTAATTTTTCTATAATTGAAAAGCACTTGGGCAAGGAGTCATAAATAACTCCTTGCCCTTCATTTTGTCCTTCATTCTGAATTATCTCAATTCACTCACTTCTATTGCATAAATTTCCGACCACTCATTCATGTTTAGCAATTCTTCCTTTTTCGCAATTCCCGAATACCCATAAATAAGCATTCCATTCTCTTCGATATACTCTGCTGCCTCTTTGTATATTTCAGAAGTCTCATTCATCATTTTTAAAAATGATTCTTGTTCTCCCATATATCTCAGCATACTTTCAAAATGGGTCTGCATAACCTCTGTATTCTCAATTTTATTCTCCAAAGGCTGCGTTTCTTCGTCATGATTCCATATAATCATCTCTGGATATTCCTTTGTGTCCCATCCCAGATTACATGAACGTAACAATTCGCACTCAATGCCCAGATTTTGAATTCTTCCTCCAGTATATACGGCACACCAGTTAGCATATGAATTCTTTTCCTTTTTAAATTTAACAAATTCATTGTAATCGACCATTTTATCCAATGTTGCATAAAAAACATACTTTACATTTTCTTCTAAGCCTTGAAGAGCTTCTGTGGCCTGTTCTCTGGTTCCACCTGAGAAAAACATCTCTTTGCCCGCTGCCTCTATCTCACGAAGCGATTGTTCTTTCAAATCCTCTAACTGAAACCAGGCAAATACATTATCGTGAGGTGGATTTAGCAAATTCATATCATAAAGATTCAAATTTCCTTTATTCAAGGCACCTGCAATATTCGTAAATTTCCCATTATAGGAAACATTTTGATAAATGTTGATATCATAATTTCCATAACCTTTATCTCGTACTACAACATTATCCCGAACATATCCTGGAATTTTTAATTCTGTATACACCCTGAGATCCAAACTCATTTGATTTGTATTTTCAAATATCTCCTTTCCCGGGTCATAATAAAACAATGAAACAATGTTAGGAAATACAAACAAAATCAAACATACAATCACAATGACAATACTTCCAGTGATAATCCCCATTTTTATAAATGCCTTACGAATACTTTTTTTAATCATACCTGCAAATTGTTCTGTTTTGTCGTATTCTTCACTTTGATTATACTCAACATGTAATTCTTCACCTAATTCATCTTTTTCAAATAAATATTCGCTGATTGCCTCTTGTCTTTCGATATCCTGCTCCACTTTCTTTTGAAGTTCTTCCGGCAATTTCTTTTTATCATATAATTCTAATAATTCACGGTACTTCATATCCTTCCACCTCCATCAATTTCTTTAAATCTTTTTTTGCTCTGTGACTAAGCACTCTCACATTTTCCTGGGAAAGCTGTAAAACATTTGCAATTTCTTTTAATGGCATCTGCCCAAAATACTGTAGCTCCAGTACTTCCCTCTTAACAGGGGATAATTTTTGCATTGCTGTGTACAAAATTCTTGTCTCCTGTTTGGAAATATATTCTTCTAGAAATTCGTCAACCTCTAATTTAGAAATCTTCTTCAAATATTCCTCATCACAAATTTCCCGCCTGTTTCGTTTATACAAATTGTAAAAAAGATTTCTTGCGACTTTATACAACCATGCCCGCATATTTGTGTGATATTCCGGTAATGCCAGGATTGCTTTTAAGAAAGTTTCTTGTAATAAGTCTTCTGCCAACTCTTTTTGCTGGCACATAGAATACAAATACAAAAACAATTCTTTTCCATACTGATGATATAATTGTTTTATCATTTTTTCTTCCAAGCATCTCACCTCTTTTTCATAACTTAATCCTATCTACCCATATAACAAATTAAATGTCAATATGTTACACATAAAAAGAGAGGGCCGCTCCATCATCTGATTTGGATGACTTTACGACCCTCTCTACGCTTTGGACTCCATCATTTATATCCCATAAATTGGTCAGTGCTAAACTTCCATTGTACCTGAATTCTTTTTAGCAAGCCCTCTTATCAATACGCCAATCAATACGACTGTATCTACAACTAACATTGCTATAATATTTTTTACTATTCCATAAATAAAAAGTATAGAAAAAAGTTCCACTGATAAAGCAAGGAAGCACATATAGTTTGTTAAATACTCTGTCATAACCTCACAATAAAAATTCATCTGCAATTTTCCGTAAATAATCGGCCTGACAAAATAACGGATTACAATACACGCTATCGGATAAGCAAAAATAAATTTCTTGTCCCGTAATGATACGTTTTCTGATATAATACTTCGTATATCCTCAATAGAAATTCCCAATGTTCTAAGATATGCAATCTTTTTAAGATTCTCTATATCGCTATTGGAATAGTCTCTATAACCGTTTCTTTCATTTCTTACAGGAACAATCAGTTTTTCTTTTTCATAAAAGCGTACATTTGAACGTGATAACCCTGTCAGTTTTTCAACCTCTTTTATTGTCATATCATGCACCTCTTCTCAAGCACCTATATTCTATTTTTGAATATAAATTATAAACAGTGTTTACAGTCAAGCAGAACTTGCAGCAATCAACACCTTAAGCTCTGAAGAACTACATTGTTTTATTAAGTTTACACCATTCTTTATTCATGTTCTATTCCTTCTCAAATTGCATATTCTCGAATCTGCCCTCCCTTCATTTACCGAAAAAAACTTGAATCCTATTTTCGATTTCAGAACGATATGATAGAATGGGGAGGAAATTGAGAGAATACGGGGAGAATATATATGAATCTGAAAGCAAAACTGGAAAAACTCAGGGAACACCCATTGGTTCAGGTCTTGGAAAATAATCCTGGAAACCCGCGCACACTGGCATTGATCGAGCCCTTATGGGGCATTCCTTACAATCTGATCGCACCGTTTGCCACGCTGTACATGTACACCCAGGGCATCACAGACGTGCAGATCGGTCTGATTCTATCCATCGCCATGGTGTTTCAAGTGTTTTTCTCATTTTCCGGTGGCATCCTGACCGATAAAGTCGGTAGAAAATTCACCACCATGATGGGCGACTTCTTTGGTTGGGCACTGGCTTGTCTCGTATGGGCTATATCCGACAACTTCTGGCTGTTTTTACTCGCTGCCGTCCTGAACTGTTTTGAGCAGATCAACCAGACCGCGTGGTACTGTCTGCTGATCGAGGACGCACGCTCAAAAGACCTTGTCAATATCTACACCTGGGTGAGCATCGGCGGTCTGGTGTCCATCTTCTTTGCACCGCTTTCCGGCTTGTTTGTCAATGCCTATTCGGTAGTACCGGTTGTGCGTGTTCTGTATCTGCTTTTCACCGTGTCGATGATCATCAAAATGCTCATCACCTTGAAATTCTGCAGGGAAACAAAGCAGGGGAAAATCCGACGTGCCGAAACCAAGGGTGTTTCCGTTTTCCAAATGCTCGGCGAATATCGGCAACTGATTCCTTACCTTCTGAAGGACAAGGGCGCTCTGAAGGCCGTTGCCGTTTCGGTCCTGCTGTATATCAGCAATATGGTAAACACCAACTTTTTCGGGCTGTATGTAACCCAAAGGCTCGGGCTTTCTGAAAACTACCTGGCCGTGTTTCCGATTTTAAACGCTGCCGTCATGCTTGTCTTTATGGTCGGTATCCAACACCGTATGAGCGTTGCAAAATTCAAGGTTCCGCTGTGGACCGGGCTCGTTCTGTACTGTGCAGCTGCTCTGGTGTTGATTCTCTCTCCTGTCAACAGTTTGGTGCCTGTTCTTGTCTACGTATTCACTGCTGCCGTTGCCGCCGCATTGGTGAATCCGCGCAAGGATGCACTGCTCCAGCTCAGCATCAACGCACAGGAGCGCGCGCGCCTGAACGCTCTGATCATGGCCTCAACCATTGCACTCTCCTCTCCGTTCGGCTACCTGGCCGGATGGCTTTCCAGCCTGGACCGCCGTCTGCCCTTTATATTTACCATCGCGCTGTTCATTCTGGCGATGTTGGTCATCGGCCACATTCAGGATCCCCAAACAGAGGAAGCACGCGCCTGAATAAAACGACTGCATCCTCCATTTGTCGAGAAAATAAATTTAACAAACTCAGACAAACAGAGAGCCGGAAAGTCCGCTGTTTATGCGTCTTCCCGGCTCTCTGTTTACTATTCGCCACCAACATATAACATAATTGTTAAATGCCAAGTTGACTTTTATGGGTTTTTATATTCGTAATATCCTTATTTTACTCATTATCCATGGTTTCCGACCAAACAGGTATCATACGGGTATCACGAATATTTCTCCTTAATCGCCCTATCTACATGGTGCTAACACCATGTAATTCTATCCAATAAGCCAGGATTTATAGGGACTTTACCGTACCTTTTTGAAAACAATTAGTCGTCATCCCAAGACGTTCCCATCAGCTCTTTTATCTCAGCACCAGTCGCATAATCGCAACTAATTTCTTCAACCGCACAACTCTCACAAACATCACCGTTTGGATAGTATTCATTATATATTCCAGCCCCATAAGAACGACCGATTCGTCTTCTTGCATCAGAAAGTTCAAATTCTTCTCCACAAAATTTGCATATTGGCATAGCAAATCCTCCATTTAACTAATTCTTATAATTTCTAAAATCTTCTTCTGATTCGTAAATATCATCAGAAGAAATACTATTTTTATGACCGCATTCTGTACTTTAGCTGAAGCACCATTAACATCACCCTAACATCACAGCAAAAAAGAAATCCCAAGAACGCCCATTTTACAAGGATTCTTGGGATTTACTAATTATTCAAACTCGTAAACCAAATCTAATTCTATACAGTTTTGTATAGAATATTTGGTTCTATTTGATTTTATTTGTTTCCAACTGTCATGTTTCTATGGTCTGTCTCTGCTAGTGTTATCAATTCGTTATCATGATGATGTTATCATGCTCACTTAAATGTCTGGGTCTGCCTTATGTCTTGCTTTCAGTCTTGCATGCACATTTGAAGCTCCGTATAACACATCTGTGACTGTCACTTTATCCGGATCTACAATGTAACAGACAAGATAATTATCAATTACCATTCTGCGCATTCTCCAAGATCGTTCCGGCTCTACCTCGAAAACCGGACATCTCTCAGGATTACTTTCCAAAGTGAGAATTGCATCTGCAATACGATTATATTGACCCATAGCATTCTCCGCTGCCAAAAGAACATCTGCTATATAATCATAGATCCCTTCCATATCGTCAAGAGCTGTCTGGGTAATTTCTACAATCCGTTTCCCCATCACCTATGAGTCTCCCTAAACTTTTTGAATGCTTCTGCAGCGTTCTCTGTCCTTCCGGCTCTGTAATCATCATAACCTTTCTGAAGCTTCGCATGAAGAGCCGCATCTGTCATCTGAGAGGCATCTATATCTGCCGGTGCCTTTGGAAGCGTAACGGAAAACGGAATCCCTCCAACTAAAACTACTTGATTCAGGAACATATCGACAGCCGTTGACATTGGTATGCCCAGACGCGAAAGAACTGTCTCTGCCTCTGATTTTAATGTGGGATTAATCCGTAGATTAAGTGTTGCTGATTTCTCCATAATGTCACCTCCGTTTATGCTTTAATTGTAACGTCTTCGTCGTTACGTGTCAATAATGAGTTGTAGAATAGTTTAATACTATTTCTTCTTTAGCCCATATCGACTATAACCTCTGTATATTCTTAACTTCCTGACTTTTTCTCACTCAAACTCGGTTCTCTTCTTCAAAACTTAAACAAATTTGTTTAAGTTTTATGAGCTTTCCGATCTCATTTATCTCATTTTCATATTGTGCGCTGACTTGCTGATCCTCAGTTGCCGTCGCGTTGCCATGTATGTATTATATCAGAGAAGGGGCTAAAAGCGAAGATTTTATTTGAAATTTATCAAAAAATTCCTATTATCTCCAATTTGCCCTACATCCCCCTCTAACACTTTCTCTATCGCAGATTCCACATTAGGATCATCCACATCCTCCAATATTCATAATTTCGTCACTGCTAATCTTCTACTCTTCATAGATATATAAGAAAGATCTCTTCCCCGAGAATATCCTCTCACTAATAGTGCCCGCAAGAATGGTTTGATGATATTCCAAATTTTTTCTTACTGCCTATATTATATACCTTGGTATTCTTGCTTTCTTATTAAACAGGAGTCGTCTATCCATCTCAAAAAAACTCTTGAAATAGACATTTTAGAATTCTTCATTTGTTCTGCAAATACAGTCGCCGTATGATCCTCTCTTGTTCATTTTTCAAAAAACATTTATATATTACGGTAAATCCAAGCCTCTAAACTATCCTTTCTATATGGCAAAACTTCAATACCCATAGCAGAAATTTGACTACTTGTATTGTCTGTAATTCTTATTGCTGCAACAGGCTTTCCAATCGACAATGCATATTTAATTTCCTCAATTGAGATCCCATTATTATTTGCCGGACGATTTGAACAAATAACTACGCTAGCATATCTAATTTGCTTTTGAATCTGCGGGTCTACATTATAGCGATAATCAATTTTATCAAAAGGTGAACTTGCAGGTACAGAATAATCTCTAACTTTAAATTTTGTCCTATCTAAAATATTTGTTAAATAAAAATAATCATCATTGTTCCATCGATGGGGGATAAATACATTTATCATAAACTCACTCTCCTAAATCTGATTTTTATTAACCAACATCCAATAATGTTGCCCTTGTGCTGTTAGTTTACAAGATTTTCTACGAATAGCAGCATAATACATATGATCTTCACCAACCGGAACTACAAGATTTAATTTTACATAGCATTGTAAAAGTGAAAAATCTCGTTCATGCTTTTCATTAATTTCATCTGTATCAGCTTCATGTTTATCTGGTTCATATGTTGGATCCAACTGCAATTCTGCTGCTGGAGAAGCAAACAAACTTGTTATTTTTCTTAAATCATTCACGGCAATAGGTGGATTGTTTTTTCTTAGCGAAACAAATTCTTTTATGTTTGCCTTGAATACTGGTCTTTGTTCCCACGCTCCTAAAGACTGATCAATATATGAATATATACTACCCGGTGTAACATCTCCTAATAAATTCATGGCACCGCCATATAACGCCTCAACTAAAAGTGACGTGAATACTCCGTGATTATTGTTTTCACTTGCATATTCATCTTTTCCACATGCCGCAAGAATTGTTGTACCATCATATATAGCTGCATAGCCAGGCATATCTGGTCGTTCAGAAACCTCTCCACTAAAACAACTATCCAAAATTATTACTTTATTTCTTGCTTTTGATTTAGAAACTATAGCCATTAAATCATTTAGTGACAGCCCATCATCTGGACGCACTGCTTCACTGGTACATAAATATCCGCCTAAACCATCAATAGATCCATGCCCTGCATAATAAAACAATGCAATCTCTGAATCTCCTTTAAACAGCTGCTCAATTGAATCTTTCAAATTTGCACGTGTGATATATGTAGATTCACTAGTTGACGTCATCAACTTGACTTCAAAATTTAACGTTCCATCTCCATTTCTTTCAAGTGCCGATTTTACTGAATTTGCATCATTAACACACCCATGTAAATCATTTATATTTTGATAAGAATCAATTCCAACACAAAGTGCTTTTCTCATTGATGTACTTCTCCTTTCCTTAAGCATCCTCAGAATTTGATCCCTTTGGTGGAATTGTTCCTTTTTGCGTAGCATCAGATTGTTTTGTTTTCTGATCATTTTTCGCTGGTTGATATCCAAATTTCCCTATATTGTTAAACGGTTGATATCCCCTTTGTTCTGTTTTTTCTTTTTCCATTGACATTCTTAATTCCTCCATTTGTAGAATTTTACATACCTAATCTCTTCTGGATTGATCCACACCCCCTCTGTACGTTCATCTTTAATCCATTCACCTTCTTTCTTTATATAAAGTTCCTCGAGATAGATATCTCTATATTCACTTTCAGATGATGCCATTGAATGGTCAGAAAAAATCCCTCTAAGCACTTTTCCATTTGTTACAGTTATTTCTACCCATTGTCTTTGACCGTCTGAAAATTTATAATCCCAAGCAGTTGGGATGGGATGCTTTAAGTTAATACCAACTTTTTGAAATAATCTACAGAATAAATTTTTAGAACGAATAAATCCTAAAGCAAATCCAACAATTACCCCGGTTAAAATAACAGCAACTGCATTAATCAACCAATACCAAACCGATAAAGGATCGATATGATTTTGTATTAACTTAAAAAGCCAATACCATACTCCCATATTAAATACGCTATACCCAATTACTTGTACAATTCGTTCACCCTCAGAATACTTCTTTCTTGGCATAATTGCACCTATAACTTCACTAATAACATATCCTGGAACAATAAATTGAAAAGTATATACTACTGTATCTATACTGTCTATTATCATTAGAACACCTGCTTGTCTTCTTATTGGTTTACCTTCATTTTTTCAACAATCCACAAATTCTTTCAAGGATAGTATCATCCTTTATATTGTTTTAACTTGTTAATTATCATTTTCCATTATTTCTCACGTATATATTGTACCAATTCGCTAGCGCGACGGCTAGTGCAAGGTACGCATTTCCATCACTTTTTTCCAAAAAAAGTAGCAGTTTTTGTATTTAT